>DAIOHI010000190.1:0-4812 GCA_036744815.1 Paludibacteraceae bacterium | reverse complement strand
TTGGAAAGGCGATGAGTCTTATGTACAACCAATACCTCAGCTCGAACTCGAACGTAATGAAAACATACAACAATCAACCGGTTATCCGGGAGTAAAATAAATATAACAGAACATGAAGTTAACTAAAATGGTTTATGTCGCTTTATCAGCTACCTTAATTTTTTTTGGATCCGGATGCGGCAAAACAAACTCTTATTCATTAAAATCTCCTGATGGAAAAACAGAAGTAACATTCACTTTATCCGACAAAAAGGCATATTATTCTATAAAGAAAAATGCGAAAGAAATAATTTCACCGTCTGTTTTAGGCATTAAGCTGTCGGGAGAAGATCTGTTTAATGAATTTATCATTATTGGGACAGAGGAAAACAACTTTGATGAAACATGGCAGCAACCTTGGGGAGAAGAAATAGACGTTCGCAATCATTATAATGAATTAAAAATTAAGCTACAAGAAGAATCAGGTAAAAAGCGCTATCTCAATATTGCTTTCCGCGCATTCGACGACGGTATTGGCTTTCGTTACGAATTTCCCAAACAAGCAAATTTAAACGAATTTGAAATCATGGATGAATCAACCGAATTTGCACTTGTGGATGATAATGATATATGGACACAACATTTGGAAGATCGCGACTATGAGCAACTTTACCGAAAAACTAAAATTTCGGAAATTACAGACACGGTTAGCACGCCTGTTACTATAGAAACATCCGATGGAAAATACATTGTGATACACGAAGCGAGTCTTATTGATTATACAAAAATGAATTTGCACATTGCGCGAAACCATACATTGAAAAATGATTTAACAGCTTGGTCAAATGGAGTAAAAGTCTATGCTAAAGCACCTTTTGCATCTCCATGGAGAATTGTTATTCTGGCAGACGATCTGAATGACTTAGCTAATTCAAGAATGATGCTCAATTTGAATGACGCAAATAAAATCGAAAACACAGATTGGATCAAACCAATGAAATACATTGGAATTTGGTGGGGCATGCATATGCATACAATGACATGGACTGAAGGTCCAAAACATGGAGCAACAACGAAAAACATGATGCACTACATTGACTTTGCGGCTAAGAACAATATTAATGGTGTTTTGGTCGAAGGTTGGAATGTTGGATGGGATGGCTATATGGTTGGCGATGGTACAAAATTTAATTATTCAAAAACCTATCCCGATTTTGATATAGACAAAATCAGTAAATATGCAGCAGAAAAAGGCATTGATATTATCAGCCACAACGAAACTGCCGGCGCAATTAACAATTACGAAAACCAACTTGACAGCGCATTCGCCTTTGCTAATAAACATGGCATACACGCCATCAAAACAGGTTATGTTAATCCACTTTTAGATGGAAAAGAACGGCATAGCAGTCAATACGGCGTCCGGCATTATCGCAAAGTTGTGGAAACCGCAGCAAAACACAATATCACCATTGATACACACGAACCTATTATGCCGACAGGCTGGCAGCGCACTTATCCTAACTTAATGACACAAGAAGCTGTTCGGGGACAAGAATGGGATGCTTGGTCGGCAGATGGTGGCAATCCACCCGAACATACTACGATTCTACCCTTCACGCGTGGTTTAGCTGGTCCGACAGACTTTACACCCGGTACTTTCAATTTTGATAATCCGGCAACTCCGGGAACACGGGTTCAAACAACAATTGCAAAACAACTAGCACTTTACGTTGTAATATACAGTCCTCTGCAAATGGCTTCGGATATGATCGAACATTACGAAAATCGTCCAGAATTTGAATTTATACGTCAGGTTCCCGTCGATTGGCAAAAATCGATTATTATAGACGGGAAGATTGGAGACTTTGTTGTTACAGCTCGGAAGGATAAACATTCGAATGATTGGTATCTAGGAGCAATAACAGATGAAAATGCACGCAATATAAAAGTTAATTTCTCTTTTTTAGAGGCAGATAAAACATACAAAGCACAAATTTATAAAGATGCCCCTGACTCTGATTGGAAAACAAATCCTTATCCTATTATTATTGAAGAAGCAGAAATTACCAACGAAACAATTCTGGATTTGCAATTAGCTCCGGGAGGTGGCGCAGCTATTCGAATAAAAGCATAACGAATAAGACCTACAAACAAAGAAAAGGCTTATGAGACGATACAAGGCTCATAAGCCTTTTTCTCTTTTTTTACCAAACTTTTTTATTCATTCTTACGTTTTGTAATTATCTTTGCAAGTAAATATCTCTTTTAACAAATCGTATTTCCCAATCAATCGCATGGCGCTGTCGGCTTCTTTATCCACATCCTCGTTGTACCGAAAACTGCTCGGCACATACGGTCATTTGCTTTCGGATGACGAATGGACGGAATTGAAATCGATTATCCGTACGAATTACAAAATTGCGTCGGCGAAAGGCAGTGATTATTCCATCAGCGACCGCATACAGGTTCTCGGGATTATTCTCGACGAAATGGGATTGGGGAAAGCTGCCGCCCTGAGTGTTCTCTTGCTTGAGTTTTTCGACAAAGAACAAGTCAACATAAAAGATATAGAAAAGCGTTTTAAGGTAAATCTTCAGGCAATTATGCAAGGGTTGTCACGGGTAAATGAGCTTTATCAGCGACATACTTCGATGGAAACCGACAATTTCCGTCAACTACTGCTTACGCTAGCCGAAGATGTACGCGTGATACTGATCATTGTTGCCGAACGCCTTTACATGATGCGTACATTGGATCGTTATCCCGAAGAAACGATTCAGAATGTAGCCCGCGAAAGTTCTTTTCTTTACGCTCCCCTCGCCCACCGCATGGGACTTTACGCTGTAAAAACGGAACTGGAAGATTTGTCGTTGAAATATACCAATCGCGATATTTACAAGGAAATTGCCAAAAAGCTGAACGAAACAAAACGTTCGCGCGACCAATATATTGCTGATTTTATCGGACCGTTGAAAGAAAAACTAAGCGAAATTGGCTTCGATTTTGATATAAAAGGACGTACAAAGTCGATACATTCTATTTATTCGAAGATAAAAAAACAGAATACGCCTTTCGAAAATATTTACGATCTTTTTGCCATTCGCATTATTTTCGATACGCCTATCGAGAAAGAAAAAGCGGCTTGCTGGCAGGCTTATTCCATTGTCGCGGATATGTACCAGCCCAATCCAAAACGATTGCGCGACTGGCTTTCGATTCCCAAATCGAACGGTTACGAGAGTTTGCATACAACCGTGATGGGACCACAAGGCAAATGGGTGGAAGTGCAAATACGGACACTGCGAATGGACGAAGTGGCGGAAAAAGGTTTGGCTGCACATTGGAAATACAAAGGCATCAAGAGCGAATCGGGTATGGACGAATGGCTGAAAAGCATTCGCGAAATACTCGAAAATCCGGATTTGAACGCTGTTGATTTCATGGACGAGTTCAAACTCAATCTATACGACAAAGAAGTATTTGTATTTACTCCGAACGGCGATTTACACAAACTTCCCAAAGGAGCCACTTTGCTCGATTTCGCCTTTTCGATACATACCGGATTGGGTAGTAAGTGCGTAGGCGGCAAGGTGAATGGTAAAAACGTTCAGATTAAATACGTACTCAACAATGGCGATCAGGTAGAAGTACTGACTTCACCCACACAAAAACCAAATGCGTCGTGGCTGAATATTGTTTCGACATCGAAAGCGAAAAACAAAATACGCCAAGCAATAAAAGAGTTTGAGTACAAAGATGCCGAAATAGGTCGCGAAATGATGCTGCGTCGTTTTAAGAACTGGAAAATAGAGCTCGACGACGGACGTATATCGCGTATTGCAAAAAAGAAAGGTTACAAAACAGTAAGCGACTTTTATCAAGAAATTGCCAGCGAAAAACTCGACTTGCACGACTTGCGCGATGAATATGTGGAAATGATGCGCCGCGACATATCGAACGACCAAGTGGAAACGAGAAGCGCAGAAACTTTTGTCGGTATGCCGGCTTTAGATTCGGAAAATGCGGCAAAAGAGGATGTATTGGTAATTGGACAAGATCTAAAAAACGTCGATTTCAGATTGTCGAAATGCTGTAATCCGATTTACGGCGACGATGTTTTCGGCTTTGTTTCGGTTAGTGGCGGAATAAAAATACACCGCACAGACTGTCCTAACGCACCGCAAATGATTTCTCGCTTCGGATACCGCATCGTAAAAGCACGTTGGTCGGGCAAATCCATCGGATCGCAATATCCCATTACTTTACATATTGTGGGACACGACGATATTGGCATTGTAACCAACATCACTTCGCTGATCAATAAAGAGAAAAACGTTACGCTGCGTTCCATTTCCATCGATACGAATGCAGGATTGTTCAAAGGAAACCTGACTATCATGGTAAACGACACAAAGGAACTCGACGGAATTATCAAGAAAATAAAGCTTGTGAAAGGCGTAAAAAGCATATCAAGAGCATAAATACAATTTACGATTGCCGATTTATGACTTACGATTATTGAGTAAGTTAAACCATAAATCTATGATCGTAAATCTAAAATCATAAATCAACAATAAAAAATATGTTTTCAGGAATTATTGAAGAAGCTGCTACAGTAGTAGCACTAAAGAAAGAACAGGAAAATCTGCATTTGACTTTATCTTGTTCATTTGTAGATGAGTTGACAATAGACCAAAGCGTGGCTCACAACGGTGTTTGCCTAACGGTGGTATCGAAAACCGACAAAACTTATACCGTTACCGCTATAAAAGAGACTCTCGACCGCTCGAACCTGGGATTGCTCAAAGTGGGCAGCAAGGTCAATTTGGA
>DAIOHI010000189.1:0-5476 GCA_036744815.1 Paludibacteraceae bacterium | reverse complement strand
ATAATCTGCCGTCGGGCTATTTCCGCGATTTGCAAATTATCAAAGAAGCATTCATCCCTCTTTTTGAGGACTTGAACGATTGCCTCGAAATGACAACAATGATGATGTCTCAAGTAAAGATTAACGAGCAAATATTGGACGATTCGCGTTACGACTACTTGTTTAGTGTCGAAGAGGTGAATCGCCGCACTTTAGCTGGAATGCCTTTCCGTGATGCTTATAAGCAAGTAGGACTTGAAATAGAACAAGGCGTTTTTAAACCCGATAAGCAAATACAGCACACACACGAAGGAAGCATCGGAAACCTTTGCAACGATAAAATAAGCGCATATAAAAACGAAATACTAGCTCAATTCGAATTTGATAAAGTAAACGAAGCTATCGAGCGCTTATTGGAAAGCTGAGTTTATCGGATTAACATGCGCTCATCTGTTGGCATGCTCAGTTCTTGCTTCATTTCTAATTGAATAGAATACATTCTAAATAAAGATAAAGCTATGTACAACAAAATCCTTCTTATTATATCAAGTTTATTTGCAAGTATATTTCTCTCGCTTGCTTCGGCTCCGGCTGAAGTTACTAAAACTCCGCCTTTTACCGCAGAAGAAATTAATCAGCTTTTGGGGCGAGGCATCAATATGGGAAACATGTTTGAAGAGTCGAGTCAAGGAGCTTGGGGCAATCCGTGGAATCCGAAATACGTAAATATGGTTGATTCTCTTGGTTTCGATCATATCCGTTTACCCATCCGCTGGGAGCGTGCCGACAGGTTCGAAGCCGATGGAACAACGATAAAGGGAGCCTTCCTGAAAGAGATAAAAACAATTATCGATTCAGTTATCGCCAAGGATATGATGATTATGATCAACATGCATCATCACGAGGCTTTGATGGCAAATCCTGCCGGACAAAAAGCGCGATTCCTATCGCAATGGAGACAGATCGCGACTTATTTCAAGGATTATCCCGAAGATAAATTGTTGTTTGAAGTCCTCAACGAACCGACTAGCAACATGACTGCCGACTTATGGAACGAGTTTTTTGCCGATGCTCTTGCTGTTATCAGGGAGAGTAATCCAAGCCGAACGGTTATCGTTGGTACTCCCGATTGGGGTGGCACTTCCGGAATCAATAAGTTGGTTTTGCCTGAGGACGAACATTTGATTGTAACGGTTCATTATTACAATCCTTTTAATTTTACACATCAGGGAGCCGATTGGACGACTCCGATTCCGCCTACAGGAGTGACCTGGAAAAACAGGGAAAGCGACCGAAATGCCATAAAGACGGAATTTAATATCGTTGATGCTTTCAGGGCAAATAACAACAATATCCCCATTCATGTTGGTGAGTTCGGTTCTTACGATAAGGCTGATATGGAGTCGCGTCGCCTTTGGACAAACTTTGTCAGCCGATATTTCGAAGAAAAGGGCTATAGTTGGGCATATTGGGAGTTTAGTGCCGGTTTCGGAATTTACAATCCAAGCAGTCGAAGCTTTCGTCAGACATTGGTCGATGCTTTGCTCAATGACAACATGTATGAGCCTGCTCCGGATGGGAACTATGTTTCGGTTTACACAGCGGGGACAGCTTTTACCGACTGGTGGGCGCAGAATCTCAATCTCTCCCGAGAGGCGGGTGCTTTGAAAGTTACGGTTACTACCCAAGGTTCCGATTGGCAAAATCAGTTGACATTCCCTAAATTACCCTTGATTGCAGGGAAAGAATACCGGATGTCTTTTGAAGCTTATAGCGAGTCGGCAGTCGATAAAGGCATTAATACTTTTATATGCAAAAATTCGGATCCATGGACTAATTATTCCGGCAGCTATACCTTCACTCCTACGACGCAGCAAAGCCTCTATCAATACAATTTTACCTCAAATACAAGCGACTCTCAATCCCGGCTAACCTTCGATATATACAACATTCCGGCAGGAAAGGTAATTTGGATTAAGAATTTTGAACTTCTTATGCTGGAAGACCCAACTAACAATCTTGACACGGAAAAGGAAGGCGACAATTCTTCTGTGTATGCCCATCAAGGTCGTGTTTTTATCGAAAATAAGCATCCGCTTTCGGGCAGCTGCTTCCTGTACGATGTATCGGGCAGTTGTTTGGCGCAACATGATTTTGAAGCCGAAAAGCTGACAAGTATTCCCGCTTCTTTTCCTCCGGGAAGCTACATTGTCCGTCTGATTTTTGCTGATGGGAATAATGTAAGCAGAAAGATAATTCTAAAGAAATAGAGCTCTGGTTAATAGAGTTGATGCCACGTTCTTTTATTTTCTATCGCTTCCGAAGAAACAGCTTCTGCTTGAGTCTCAATAGTAATGTGAATCAATTATTGAGAATAGCCGTGCAACGGCGTTACTTTATTAACCGTATGCTTTAGCTTACGGCTTACAATGCAAATAGCAGTAAAGTCCCGCAGGGACGATACTTGTATTATTGTGTCGTCCCTGCGGGACTTTCGTTTGATACTATGCTTTCTTTTTATATTTAATATCTATTGTATGCGTAGGTTATATTCAATATGTTTTCAACCCATAAGTCTCATCCATAAGAAAAATTATTCTCATCAAGATGAGCGTTTGTTCTCGTCCCGATGAGACATTATTCTCGCCCTTATGAGAAACTATTCTCATCCTTATGAGAAATCATTCTCGTCCTTGTGAGAAAGTATTCCCACCTCTATGAGAATAGAAGTCGGAGCGTTTATCTTAAAACCATTCATACTTATCGATGTATTTATCGAATACGGGCTCTTCTTCAATCCCTTCTTTTTGGAAAACTTCGCGGATGAAATCTTGTTCTTCGGGCGTGATATGACGTTTCTTGTTGAGGATGCGGTAAAACATGTTTTTCCCTAGATGCGCGTATATGATTTTTCTTATCTTAATAGCCTTTGCATGAGGGAGCTTGTCGAACAAGTGGCTGATACCTAAAGCAAAACGCGTTAGTTGGTCGCTGTGGAAATCGGGACATTCGTCGTGGGCGGCAATATAAGCGGGGTTAATTACCCAAAAGCTGGGAACATCCGAGCCGGCACGAAGCGCTACTTGATAGCGCAGGCAATTGGCTGAACGTGGGCATTCTGCGTTTTGGCAATGGCGATAATCCCTCGGGACTTCCTGGTAATTAAACAGATTTTCCATATAGAGTAACTAAGGTTGTTAGAAACACAAAAGTAAGAATAATAATTGAAAACCAATATCTTTATCTGTGGAGAGTAGAGAGCGGGAAATGGAAAACAAAACAGGTGATCTGCAAGTTTTCTGTCTTTCGCTCTCTATATAAAACAGAGGTAAATGCTTCAATATTCGTAAAAAAGCATTATTTTTGTAACTTATCTATCATGAAGACAATTTCTAAACTCTTTGCAATATGGACTATCCGACATTAAATGGAAAACTGATTATGCCCGAATACGGACGCAACATACAACGCATGGTCGAACATGCGCTTACTATCGAAGACAGAGAAGAACGCACTCGCTGCGTGAAATCTATTGTGCATATTATGGGAAACATGTTCCCTTATCTTCGCGACGTGAACGATTTCAAACACAAGCTTTGGGATCATGTGGCTATTATGTCCGGCTTTAAGCTGGATATCGACTATCCCTACGAAATTCTTACCGAAGCTACGCAATACACGAGTCCCGAAAGTATTCCCTATAAGAATTCGAATATCAACTATCAGCACTATGGTCGCACTTTGGAAGATATGATCGAAAAGGTAGCTGAATATCCCGAAGGAGAGGAAAGAACGGAGCTGATTCGTTTGATTGCTAATCAGATGAAAAAATGTTTCCTTACCTGGAACAAGGAAGTGGTTGACGATCGAAAGATTTACGACGACTTGCGCGAGTTGTCGAAAGGAAAGATCGATATTTCATCGGAGGATTCGTTTAAGCTGGTCGAAAGCCGTGATGTGCTGAACAGTAGAAAGAACAAACCAAAGAAGAAATAACATAGTATCAATCAATGTGCTAATATGCTAATGTGCCAATGGAAGAAATGTGTGGAATAGGAGGGAGGGAGCACATTACTTTAAGCGTTGAACTTTAAAACTACAAACGAATAGCATGTCATCATTCATTATCGAGGGAGGAAGACGTCTTTCCGGAGCTATTGTTCCTCAGGGAGCTAAGAACGAAGCACTTCAGGTGCTTTGTGCTGTTTTATTAAGTCCCGAAGCCATTACGATCAGCAACATCCCCGATATCTTGGATGTCAATAATCTAATTAGCTTATTGATGGACATGGGCGTTTCTGTGAAGCGCGAATCAGCCGGCACCTATACTTTTAAAGCTAAGAACATTGATTTATCCTATTTGAACACAGAAGAGTTCTACAATAAAAGCGCGTCCTTGCGAGGTTCGGTAATGATTGTTGGTCCGCTTGTTGCGCGTTTCGGAAAAGCCTTTATTCCCAAGCCGGGAGGAGATAAAATCGGACGTCGTCGTTTGGACACTCACTTTATCGGGATTCAAAAGTTAGGAGCTTCATTTAGTTACGATCCTGATAAAAAGCAATACGAAATAGAAGGAAAAAATCTGAAAGGATGCTACATGCTTTTGGACGAAGCTTCAGTTACCGGAACAGCGAATATCGTGATGACGGCTGTGCTTGCCGAAGGAAAAACAACCATTTATAACGCGGCTTGCGAACCCTATCTGCAGCAGCTTTGCCTTATGTTGAATAATATGGGCGCAAAGATATCAGGCATCGGATCCAACCTGCTGACGATTGAAGGAGTAAAAGAATTGGGAGGATGCAAGCATCGTATTTTGCCCGATATGATCGAAGTAGGAAGTTTCATTGGCATGGCAGCGATGACGGCTTCGGAAATAACGATAAAAGACGTTGCTTACGATGAATTAGGCATTATCCCCGACAGTTTCCGTCGATTGGGAATTGCCTTGGAACAACGAGGTGACGATATTTTTATTCCTCGCCAAGAAGAATATGCTATCGAATCCTTTATCGATGGTTCCATTATGACCATTGCAGATGCTCCTTGGCCCGGACTTACTCCTGACTTGTTAAGCGTATTTCTGGTAATTGCAACGAAAGCGAAAGGAAGCGTGCTGATTCATCAGAAGATGTTCGAGAGCCGCCTTTTCTTTGTCGATAAACTGATTGATATGGGCGCTCAGATCATTCTTTGCGATCCGCATCGCGCAACGGTTATCGGACTCGGAAATCACTTGCATTTGCGCGCGGCTACCATGAGTTCTCCCGATATTCGTGCGGGAATCGCCCTGCTCATTGCGGCGATGTCAGCCGAAGGCACAAGCACCATCCACAATATCGACCAGATTGACCGCGGTTATCAGGATATTGACAAGCGCTTGAATATGCTTGGAGCCAATATACAACGGATTTAACAGTAGATAAATAATTAACTTTATATACCTTATGAAGTTTCTTCAATCAATATCCCTTTTTATTATTTGTGGATGCTTAAC
>DAIOHI010000188.1:0-5486 GCA_036744815.1 Paludibacteraceae bacterium | reverse complement strand
AAGTAGTTTGCGTTTCGAGCGACGATCTGGACAGAACGATCAATTTTATCGGAAAAGGAAGTTTTCCCTTCGACTTTGTTTATGACAGCGAAAAACTACTATCAGACGTTTTTCCTCACTTAGGAATCCCCCACTCCATTCTCGTCGATAAATATGGAAAAATACTGGCTTGGATGCATCCGGGATATGTAACGGAAGAGGTTATAAACAATATGATTAAAAACAAAGCTGTTGAATTGCCCGATAGAAAATTCTTCGATTCTAATACGAATGCCGGAAAACACTTGGATAATTCCTTGGAATTTTTCGATTTAAAACCTTGTAATCCGGGTGGAAAATCTTATGTAAAAAGAGAACGCAAAGAACAAGTTAGGAAAAAAAAGAAGGAAAATGAGGAAGGATATATAGATAGACCTGAGTTAATAAGCAAGACCGAAGCCGCGGGATTGAACATATTGGAACTCTATCAATACGCCTACCACAACATGCCTACCACGCGATTTATTTACGATAAGGAATTGAAATACATCAATTCTAATCTGGATAAAAATCGTTACGATATGATTTTTACAAGTTCCGATTGGTTGGGCGACCATAATTTACTGCTGATAAATAAACTGAACAACAAGCTTGGACTCCAATCGACTATTGTAGAAAAAAGAACTGAAGTATTGGTATTGGATTCGCTTGGTTTTGAAAGATCGCAGGACAAATTTAACAGCGGAATATCGACCAATCAATCAGAACTTCGCTACAAAATAGATGCTACTTACGTTAATTCAGAGGTAATTGTAGAAACGCTCGAAAGTTTTTTGGAAACTCCGATAGAGACGAATATTCCTGCAACAAATTTCTACGATATTAAAATTGATATACGGAAAGGAAGTGTAAACATGAAAAAGACTCAGGATATTGATTCGTGGATCGAAGCTTTTAATCAAAATGGAATTTATCTGAGAAAGGACACAAAGACAATGAAATTTGTAAAAATCGAAAAGGTAGAAAAATAAAAGAGGCTTACTAAAAGAAGTAAAATCCTCAATTTCAATTGAAATTGAGGATTTTATATTATACTTGATTCGTCGAGCTTTCTTCCTAAAAATCGGATTTGATTGTCTCCAACCATGCATCTATGCGTTCATCGCTTTTATCCGACTCGTTATCTTCATCAATTGCTAGCCCTACAAACTGCCCGTCAACAACAGATTCGGAATCATCGAAGTCGTATCCCTCGGTAGAAACCGCACCAACGAAGTCCAATTTATCCTTTAATTCATTATATATCACAGACATTGATCCTACGAAGCTATCCGAGTACGAAGCACTGTCGCCTACACCGAATATAGCCGCTTTCTTTCCCGAAAAATCCAAAGCAGCAAACTTAGGAAGCGCGCTTTCCCAATCTTCTTGTACTTCGCCAAAACCGGTTGTAGATGTTCCCAAGATATAAAAATCATAGTCTTTAACCTTATCTAAATCCAGTTTGTAGATATTAAACAAATCAGCATTACCGAGTTTCTGTTTAATTTTTTTAGCTATATCTTCAGCCGTTCCCGACGAAGAACCATAAATAATCGCAATCTTGCTCATAAGCTTTTATATTTATCTGTTTATTTATAAATTTATTTCATAATAGGAAACGTTTTCTGTCTTTGTTTTGTTTAAATCCATCATTATTTTAAGATTTTCAACTTCCAATTACGACTATATTCTGATTACTGTCCGATCCTTTTCATTTCTCGAAAAAAAATGTATTTTTGCATCTCTATCATTATATAGTAAGAACAACGAATTTTAGTAAAACAAAAAATGGGAAAAGTATTGATTATCGGCGCCGGAGGCGTTGGAACGGTAGTTGCGAACAAAGTTGCTCAAAACCACCAAGTTTTTACGGATATCATGCTGGCAAGCCGCACCAAATCGAAATGCGACGCGATAGCAGCCGATGTTAAAAAACGTACCGGCGTAGAAATTAAAACGGCTCGTGTGGATGCCGATAACGTTCCGGAATTGGTGGAATTACTCAATTCCTTCAAACCGGAATTAGTAATTAACGTGGCTCTACCCTATCAGGATCTGACCATTATGGACGCCTGCCTCGAAGCTGGAGTAAACTATCTTGACACAGCCAATTACGAACCGAAAGATGAAGCTAAATTCGAATACAAATGGCAATGGGCCTATCAGGATAAGTTCAAAAAAGCCGGACTTACAGCTATTCTCGGTTGCGGATTCGATCCCGGCGTAACAAGCGTTTACACGGCTTACGCTGCAAAACATCATTTCGACGAAATTCATTACTTGGACATCGTGGATTGTAACGCGGGCGACCACGGAAAGGCTTTTGCTACCAACTTCAATCCCGAAATAAACATCCGCGAGGTAACTCAGAAAGGAAAGTATTGGGAAAACGGCAAATGGGTAGAAACTGAACCACACGAAATTCACAAAGCATTGACTTATCCCGAAGTAGGTCCAAAAGAATCTTATTTGATTTATCACGAAGAGTTGGAATCTTTAGTGAAAAACTTCCCGACATTGAAACGTGCTCGTTTTTGGATGACTTTCGGACAGGAATATCTGACGCATCTCCGTGTGATACAAAACATCGGTATGGCGCGTATAGATGAAGTGGAATACAACGGACAAAAAATAGTGCCGATACAATTTTTGAAAGCCGTATTACCCGATCCGGGCGAGCTTGGAGAAAACTATACAGGACAAACATCCATCGGATGCCGCATTCGTGGAATCAAAGACGGCAAAGAACGCACTTATTACGTGTACAACAATTGCAGCCACGAAGAAGCTTATAAAGAAACCGGCGCACAAGGTGTAAGCTACACTACGGGCGTTCCGGCAACTATCGGTGCCATGATGTTCTTTAGCGGCGAATGGCGCAAAGCGGGCGTATTCAATGTAGAAGAATTTAATCCCGATCCTTTTATGGAGCAGCTCAACAAACAAGGCTTGCCTTGGCATGAGTTGTTTGATGTGGATTTGGAACTCTGATGTAATTCGTAGTTTCATTAGTTTACAGCTTATGGTTTATAGTTCCGGGGATGACGTACAAACGCCTAGAACTATAAACTATATTCCGTGATTCTGCCTTTCAATATTTCAAAATCTATCCCCTGTAAACTATTCACTATAAATTAGTCCTAATCAACCTAAATTTATATGCGCTGTCTTATCCGTTTGTTATCTTTTGTTTCTATCCTGCATTGTTTTTATGCCTGCAATCCTCAACCCGAAGCTCCGGCGCTATTAGCGCAAGCAGAGCTGTTTATGGAGAGCCATCCCGACAGCGCCATGCTGTTGATCGATTCCATTTTTGCTCCCGAAATAAATCTGAGTAACAAGCAGTATATGCATTATCTGGTGGCAAAAGTACGGGCAAAGTACAAAAATCACCAGAATGTAAGCGAGGATACGCTAATCTTCCGCGCCCGCGATTATTTCGAAGAGCGCAGCGTAAAGAATCCTGCACAAGCTGCTCTCGCCTGCTTTTACAGCGGTTGCGTATATCGCGAGCAAGCTGACTACAAACAGGCGATGCAAGAATATAAACAAGCCTACAATTATGCTTTGCAAGCTACTGATAGCCTATTACTAGGATTGATATATCATAATATGGGTGACCTGTTGGAAGAAGAGGATTTGCACGCCGAAGCATTAGAAGAATACCGGAAAGCAAAGGAAATATACAGCTCTTTTCCCAAAAATCAGATACATTCATTATATGCGATGGGAATTATGCACTTGTTGCTCGATAACTGCGATAGTGCGCTGATTTATACACATAAAGCTTTATTGTTGGCGGAAGCCCTTGAAGATGAAAAAATGCAAAGTTTGCTGGCGCATGGTTTGAGTGTAAGCTATAAGGAAGCAGATGATCTCCATAATGCTGAATACTTCTTGCGAAAAGCATTTATGCTTAATACTGATAGTATCGAACTGCCTCGTTATTATCTGAATTTTGCTAATCTTTATTCCGCTATGGGCTGCGAAGATTCCATTGTGCTTTATACGGAACGTTTAAAACTGACAATAGACTCAGTGACGGATAATTATCTGAAAGCAAGTGTTTTCGGCTTTTTAGCAAGAAGGGAAAAAGAAAGAGGAAATTACGATGAAGCATTTTACTATCAAAATGAACATTCACGAGTTGTAGAAAAGATAATGGAAGAACAATTACGGCAATCAGTATATGAAGTACAGCAGAGATATAATTTCGAAAAGATTAAAAACGAGCAGCAAGTACAAAAAAACCGCTATCAGTCGTGGATTATCTTACTCTTGGTTGTGATATTATTAAGCGGCACTGTTTTTACTTTCTATACTATCAGGCAGAAAAATTTGCTATTGGAAACGCGCGAAAACATAGATACTCTTAATAAGATGGCAAAAAGCCTGAGTAAATCTTACGAAAGCCGTATACAGCGCAAAGAAAAGGATTTAAGAGAAGCCTTGCTTTGGAGATTTGATGTAGTAAAAAAAGCGGCATTATTAAGTGAAAGCGAAGTGGAAAGCAGTAACTCCAATAAGTTATTAAAGAAGTTTCATAAAATAGTGTATGCCGAAAACGCGAACGATCAATGGCTAGGTATTCTTTCCGCTTTTGATCAGATAAACAAGGATGTTGCAGAGAATATAAAACAAAAATATACCGACTTGAGCGAAATGGAATATAAAATAGTCCTATTAGCCTATGCCGGAATAAGCGTAAAAGAAACAGCCCTTATATTGTGTTTAAGTTCCAATACGGTACAAAGCTATCGCAGTTCCTTGCGCAAAAAGATAGGAATAAACGATAGTAATAGCGATATGGTATTATACCTGAAAGATATATTGAAGACCTAAGAATAGGATTTAAGTAAATCCCAAACAGAGATTAGTTTAGAGTATCTGCATTTTCCACACCATACAGTAATCATCTAATCCCTTTTTATCATGCACTAAATTAACTGGTCAAAAAAAGAACAAACACTCCTTATATTTCCATAACTCATCTATAGCCATCCACAATACTACCTATATAGTGATTTTTGTAAACAACTAATTTCGAGCGCATAGGCTTATTCATGGATGTTAAATAAGCTATATCCTACCCTTTAGCCTATTGTCGGCTTTATTTGTATATCCTACTTTTGAAAAGCCAATTATCTAAATAGATTATCGAAGTATGTTGCAATAAACACGAAAGACCATGACAAAGTTAGCTTGTCAGTTCCATACGACTTTTAATAAACAAATTATTTACATTATGAAAAAACAAACAATTATTATTTCATTCCTCGTTTTAGGTTTTTTATTGTTTACTACTGATGCGGTAAACGGCGCCGCGTTAGGAAAAACAAAATCTAAAATCGAATTAAAAGGCAAACCACCCAAACCCACTGGTCCCCGTTCATTAATCGAAGCTATAACTGCTCTGCATAGCGAATCGGATATCGAAGTCAGCTTCCGTATGCAAGGCGATGTGG
>DAIOHI010000187.1:0-5493 GCA_036744815.1 Paludibacteraceae bacterium | reverse complement strand
AATATCTCTGCTTCCGTTTCATTTGGAATAATAGCATATAAACACTTAAGCAAGCTATCAGAAAGGAAGGTTGCTGGTGCTGGATTTAAAATAACTTTAACTCCATTCTCGTTAGCAAATTGAGCGGCATACTCGATTGTCTTAATGGGAACTTCGAGTTGCATGAGCAATATATCCGCTTGCTTTATCACATCTTGTATCTTTTTTACATCATCTATATCCAAACTTCCATTTGCTCCCGACGCAACGACAATACTATTTTCTCCATTTTTATCAACGGTAATAAGAGCAATTCCTGAAGGATTTTGAGTGTCTATAAATATATGATCCGTATCCATTCCTTCAGTATTCAGTTGCTTTATCGTTTGCTCGCCAAAAGAATCTTGACCTACTTTTGAGACAAAAGACACAGCTCCTCCTAAACGAGCTACAGCCACTGCCTGATTTGCACCTTTTCCTCCATGATTCATCATGAATGTTCCCCCTAAAACCGTCTCTCCCGGCAAAGGCAGCTTTCCCGATTTTATAACCATATCGGTATTACTACTTCCTATCACAACAATTTTGTTATTCATAGTATTTTTGATAATATATATTTTTGATTTATCAGTTCTATTTTATTAAAAAAACGACTCATTCTTCATAGAACAATCGATTGCGCAACATGTAAAAAAAATAATCGAATATATGAAAGTCTAATACTTAAAAAATCAGGACAATCGATTGCGCAAATACCTATAAAAAAAATCGACTAAAATTCGATTGTTTCAGCGGTAAAGATAAAACTATATTTTAAATATCCAAAAAAAAAATGCACTTTTGTTGAAAATTTAAAAAATGCCTAAAACAACTATTTTTAGTATCGCAAAAAAAACTGGATTTTCTGCTTCTACAATATCAAGAGTGCTTAGCGGACAAGGAGAAAAATATCGAATTAGTGAAAGCACCATTGCAAAGATAAAAGAAGAAGCAAAGTTGTGTAACTATACTCCAAGCCTTCTCGCCAGAAGTCTTAGAATTAAGAAAACCAACACAATAGGCTTGGTTTTACCTAGTATAGATAATCCGTTTTTTGCAAACATTGCAAGCATAATAACTAAAGAAGCAAAAAGCAAAGGCTATACAATAATATTGTCTGACACGTTGGAAGACGAAAACAGCGAAGAAGAATGTATAGAGTCGCTTACTTCTAGAAATATAGATGGGGCGATTATCATTTCTTGCCGTGAAAAATCCGATTTATTAGAATCCGTATCTAAACAAAGAATGCCTATCGTTCTTATTGACAGGTACTTTAAAGAGACATCACTGCCTTATGTCAGTACCGATAACTATTTTGGAGCTACTCTTGCTACAAATTATTTGATAGAAAATGGACATAAAAACATTGCATGCATACAAGGTAACCCGTCAACAATGCCTGTGAAAAGGCGAGTTGAAGGATATAAAGATTGCATGAAAAAACATAATTTATCTGACTTTATATTCATTTCCGGAAATAGTTTTTCTATAGAAAATGGATACATTGAAACTTTAAATTTGCTGAATAAAAAAGAGAGACCTACTGCTATTTTTACTCTAAGCAACACCATAACATTAGGTGCCTACAAAGCAATAAAAGAAAGCGGATTAAAAATTCCTTCCGATATATCTATCATCTGCTTCGACAACCACCTTTATTTAGATTATATAGAACCTACTGTTACAAGAATAGCACAACCAATAGACGAAATGGGTGTTTTAGCCACAAAAATTCTTTTGGAAAAAATTGACAAAAAGAATTTTCCTGAAGATGAATCAACATATCAACTATTGTTAGCTCCAACTTTAATTATGGGAAAATCAGTTTTGAACAAAAACACTCATTAATTCCTCTTATTTACTTTCAGTTTCGAGTGCGATGTTTTTTGTTCTTTAACAGTATTGCTAAATTATGCTCCAAATCAAACAACTACCAATCGAATCTCATTGTATAAACTATTTCCGATACGGTCGAAGAGCATCATGTAATGAAGTTTCGGTAGATAATGCTTTAAAATTTTCTTCATAAATAGATTTTAAAAACAGTACTTTCTTAGCCTATATTAGTATCATCATGATCCAAAACAATTTCTTAAAAAAAGTATTGCTAATTCTATTTTGGCAGATTAAATGCTTCTTTCAATTCATTCATTTGTTCAACGCTTGTTCCTTCTGGTTCGAAGCCCATAGATTTAGCCGTAAGATAGATCTGTGCCGATTTTGACAAGGTATCTACCATATCGAAAGCTTCCATTACATTTTCGCCAACAGCCACAACACCATGCTTTTCCCACATAACCACGTCGTAATCATTCAATTCGTTGATAGTTGCATCGGCAAGTTCGAAAGTACTCGGCATTTTGTAAGGAATTATGCCCAATCCGCGCGGACAAAAAGCACGAGTTTCGGGAATCATACTCCAAAGCAAAAATGTCAACACGTCCTTTTTCATAAAAGCAGGATTGTGAGTCATTGCAATCAAATCGATTGGATGCGTGTGAAGTACAGCTTTATAGCTTGAACCTTTTTCTATCAAATAATTGTGAATAGACAAATGCGAAGCCAACTCCGAGGTTGGTTTTACCGGATTATCGGCAATAATTTCGTAATGAGAACAATCGTCGGTTATGCGTATAAGCGATCCGTTTTCCATTGGGTAGCGAGCTAAATCACGCATGCGGCGGTTTGTTCCTTTGCAAAAGAAATAACAACCTTTGATGTGAGGCATTGTTCTGCCAAGAGGTATTTTGTCACTAATGGCTTTTAAGTTGCTAATTTCATCATCAATCAACGATGTAATATTGATGGTGATATTGCCTCCGTTGCGTTCTGCCCATCCTTTTTGCCATAAATAACTTGCCACTTCGGCAACATCATTTACCTGTTTCGTCAACTCGGGACGATTATCTAAGACTGATTTCATTTTTTATTTCATTAATTGTGGAAAAATGATTGAAAAGACTAAAATAGCTAATCCGCACAGTAAAACAATGATTGTTTTTTGTCCCGAGCCTTTCCATTCTTTCAATATAATTCCCCAAACGTTACTAAATAATACATTCAATGACATTAAAATACTCCACGAAAAAGCCATCATCACACTTCCGGCTTCGAAATAACTTTGTCCTACGCCCAATCCAAAAAATTGCGAATACCAAAGCAATCCGGCTAAAGCACAAAAAAGTAGATTGTTTATCCAAATGCTTGCCGAAGATTTAGTATAATCGGTAAATGTTTTGTTCTTGTAATTCTGAAAAAGGCAATAGATAGCGTTTGTAATAAAACCACCAATGGTAACTAACAGAATAACAGGATTCAGTACCAATAATTCTTTTGCTCCCAAATCTATTAATGTAGTTTTTATTGCTTGCCCCGACTCCAAGCCTAAGTTAAAACAAGCACTCATCACACCTGCCAAAAGGGCAATTAGAATACCTTTTTTTAAAGCAAAATCTTTTACCGCCTTTTTCTTTTCTTCGTCAGTCATGTTTTTCGACTTCAACGAACCGGCATAACCTATCACAGCAATACCTGCAATGGCTATACATACACCGATAAGCAAAATAAGTCCGTCGCCTGAGAAAAGATTCTCGCCTTTTAACAAAGCCGGAATAATAGTTCCGAACGCCGAGCAAGTTCCCAATGCTAACGATTGACCTAATGCAACGCCAAGAAAACGCATACTTAATCCGAAAGTCAAACCACCGACTCCCCAAAGGATTCCATAACCAACACTTTTCCAAACAGAAGTTCCGGCAACTGTCCAAACTTCAAGTAAAGAATGCCCCGATGGAATTGCTATTAACGCTCCTAAAAGCGGAAAAACGAGCCATGCGAAAACACCTTGCGTTAGCCAAAAACTTTCCCACGACCAGTTTTTTACTTTTTTAATCGGGACATAAGAACTCGATTGTCCAAAACTTCCGAGAGAAATAATAAGTAATCCTATTAGTGTGTTCATCGTCTAAAATGCTTTTCGGTACAATTTTTCAATATCTTCCACCGAAGTTGGACGAGGATTTCCTCCTGTACAAACATCATTGAAAGCTGCAACAGCCAATGCCGGAATATCCGATTCTTTCACACCTATTTCGTTCAATTTTTGAGGAATAGAAATACTAACAGAAAGTGCTTTTACCGCATCAATAGCAGCTTTTACAGCTTCTGCCTCTGTCATCAAGTCTGTTTCGGGAACGCCCATCGCTTTTGCAATTGCTCTGTATTTCGGAGCAGCTGACGACTGCGCATTATATTCCATCACATAAGGAAGTAACAAGGCATTTGCCACTCCGTGAGGCGTATCGTAAAATGCGCCGAGTGGATGTGCCATTGAATGCACAATGCCCAAACCAACATTCGAAAAACCCATTCCGGCAACATATTGCGCCAAAGCCATACCTTCGCGAGCCGTTTTGTCGGTCGGATTATCTACCGCATTTTTTAAATGCAAGTGAATCAATTCGATGGATTTATATTCGAACATATCCGACATTTCCCAAGCTCCGGGTGTGATAAAAGATTCAATTGCGTGCGTTAATGCATCCATTCCGGTAGCAGCTGTCAAGCCTTTCGGCATCGAATACATCAATTCAGGATCGATAATCGCAACTGCGGGAATGTCGTTCGGATCAACACAAACCATTTTCTTTTTCGATTTTTCGTCGGTTATGACATAGTTTATCGTAACCTCTGCCGCCGTTCCGGCTGTTGTTGGAAGTGCAATTACCGGAATAGATTTGTTTTTCGTGTCGGCAACACCTTCTAAGGAAATCACGTCGTAAAACTCCGGATTGGCAACAATAATGCCGATTCCTTTTGCCGTATCAATAGCCGAGCCGCCACCTAAAGCAACAATAAAATCAGCTCCCGATTTTCGATAAGCATCAACGCCATCTTGCACATTTTTCACTGTTGGATTGGCTTTTAGTTCCGAAAAAATTTCGTAAGGAATTGTGCCCAAATTTAAAACTTTTTCTATTTCTTGAGCAATTCCAAATTTTATCAAATCCTTATCGGTAACGAAAAAGGCTTTTTTAAGCCCTCTGCGTTTTACTTCCGTTACAATTTCGCTGCGACTGCCATTTCCGTGATAAGAAACTTCGTTCAGAATAATTCGATTAGCCATGATTATTTTCGTTTTGAAGTTATATTTTTTTCATATTGCTGCACTTCGGCAATATAGTTTTCTCCTACTGCTACATCGTTTTTCAAACAGAAATAATCCCAAACAGCATTCCAAGGTAATCCTTTCGCTTCTTCCAACAAAGCCAGACGCTCGAAGTATTGTCCCTTTGCTTCGTAGTCTCTCAATTGCTTCAATGGTTCTAAAAATGCTTGTAAAAATGCCTTTTGTGTAGCACGAATACCAATTACATAAGCACCAATTCGATTAATTGAGGCGTCAAAAAAGTCTAATCCAACATGAACTTTATCCATTGCATCGGCACGAAATATTTCTTTAGCCAAGTCAAT
>DAIOHI010000186.1:0-5529 GCA_036744815.1 Paludibacteraceae bacterium | reverse complement strand
ACGATAATCAGATTACTCGGCAATTATTCGAAAAAAACATCTTTGCTGATAATGTTGCTTATAGAAGTTGCTTGGACTTTGTACTTGAAGGCGGCAGCATCGAATCCGACGGAAAAGGAACATTGCTCACTACCGCTCAATGCTTGCTTGCGCCCAACCGCAACAATAAAAGCAAAGAAGAGATTGATGCCATATTAACCGAATTATTCGGACTTAAACAAATCCTTTGGCTCCATCATGGCTATCTTGCCGGCGACGACACCGACAGCCACGTCGATACTTTGGCACGCCTTTGTCCCCAAGATACAATCGCTTATGTGCAATGCAGCGACGAGAGCGACGAGCATTACGATGAATTGACAAAGATGGAAAATGAATTAAAGCAATTCCGCACGTTGGAAGGAAAGCCCTATCGCTTAATTCCGCTCCCGATGGCTGATGCGGTTTACGAGGATAATGGCGAGCGGCTTCCGGCAACTTATGCCAATTTTTTGATCATAAACGGAGCCGTACTGATGCCTACTTACGCTTCTCCGAAAGACGAAATTGCTAAGCAACAATTGCAAATAGCTTTCCCTGATCATGAAATTATTGGAGTGAATTGTTTGGCACTGATCAAACAACATGGTTCGCTGCACTGCGTTACCATGCAATATCCTAAGTAATTCGTAGTTTTTAGATGAAAACGAAACGGCAATAAACCGTAAATTGTATATGTGATGCTTCTTCGCGACGAATATCTATTATATCTCAAACTCGAAAAAAACCTCTCTCCAAATACGGTTGAGGCTTACGAGCGTGATTTGCAAAAACTTGAAACCTATTTGTCCGACGCGCATATCGAATTGGCGAATGCCGAAACAAAGCATTTGCGCGATTTCATCGTCGAAATCAATAATGCAGATATTCATCCTCGTTCGCAGGCACGCATTTTGTCCGGTATCAAATCCTTTTATAACTTTCTTCTTTATCGGAATGTCATCTCCGAAGATCCGACCGACTTACTCGAAAGTCCTAAAATTGGCTTACGCTTGCCCGAAGTGCTGAGCCTTGAAGAAATTAATCGGATTGTTTCGGCAATCGATCTTTCGAAGCCGGAGGGACAGCGCAACAAAGCCATCGTCGAAACGCTTTACGGCTCGGGCTTGCGCGTGTCGGAATTAATCAATCTTCAGTTATCCAAGCTTTACCTCGACGAAGGATATATGTTGGTGGAAGGGAAAGGAAGCAAACAACGTTTAGTGCCTCTTTCGCCCGATTCCATCAAGCAAATCCAGCTTTGGAAAATCGACCGAAATGACTTGAAGATAAAAGAAGAAGATCGAGATATTTTATTTCTCAATCGGCGAGGAGCTAAACTTACAAGAGCGATGATATTCACTATTGTAAAAGATTTAAGTGCTTTAGCCGGAATACGAAAAAATGTAAGTCCGCATACTTTCCGTCATTCTTTCGCGACTCATTTGCTCGAAAACGGCGCCAATCTGCGTGCTATTCAGCAATTATTGGGACATGAATCAATCACAACAACCGAGCTATATACACATATTGATGTTCAGTTTTTACGTAAAACGATCTTAGAATTCCACCCGATGAATAAATTTAAAAACAAATGAGTGGAAAAAAATTAACACAAAGAACTTACCGCTTGCTGCTTGCTGCTTGCTGCTTATTCTGCTCTCTGCTGCATTTATCGGCTCAGGAAACAATCGTTATAGGACAGGTTTTAGACGAAAGCCGAAATCCCTTGTCGGGCGTAAGTGTATTCTTCAAAAACACAAAAGCTCATATACAAACCAATGATGAAGGCTATTTTCTTATTCGCTATTCAGGCACGGAAAACAAGTTAATGTTTTCTTGCATCGGTTACAAAACGCAGGAAACACGTATAAAACAAGGACAAAGCCTGGGCGTCGAAATTATCTTACAAGAAGAAATCACATGGCTGCCCGAAGTCTTTGTGCTTCCCGGAAGCAATCCGGCTATTGATTTGATAAAAAAAGTTCGATTGGCAAAACACAGCAACGACTTAAGCAAACATCCTGACTACAAAGCTACAAGTAAAGAAGAAACGCTTGTGTTTCTAAGTAAAAACAATCAGCGCGGCATAAACAAAAGAATTTGGGAATCCTTAAAATCGGGCAATTTACTAAGCTCGGATTCCTCAATGCTTATTCCATTGTACATGAGTGAAAAACTGTTTCAAATAACCTCTTCTAATCGCTCTGAGCTAAGCAACAATACCTTTTCCTCCGACAAAACCGCTGATAGAATTCTAGTACAATTCGCATCGCAACTAAGTGGTGGAATCAATTTTTACGACAATTCCTTCCTTCTTCTCGGAAAAAGTATTATCAGCCCATTAGCAAATATTGGCAATTCCTATTACAAATATTATCTGACTGATAGCACATCTTCCGAAAATGGAAAAAATTATGAGGTACTGTTTCGAAGCGTCAATCGGAAAAATTTAGCTTTCGACGGACGACTTTGGATTGATTCGGCATCCTTCGCTATCACAGGAATAGAAGCTAATTTGCCTTCGCAAGCCAACATTAACTTCATCAACAACTTTAGCGTAAAACAGAGCTTTGAAGCCAGTTCAAAAGGACTTTGGACAAAACAGTCGGAGCAATTAACCATGAATTTGACTTACGAAACTTTTTTGGACAGTATGCCGACAAAAGCTCATCTCTTGGTTAAACAAAGTTCTGATTTTTCTCCTTCAATTTCGCAAATAGTTCCGCGCGAAAACTTTGCCGACACAGAATATCTGCGCGAAACTATTGATGAAAAGATGAAGGACTTAAAGCGCGATCCCGTTTTCCGCTCAGCCATGTGGATTGCCGACGCGGCACTGACCGGTTACGCTAAAATAGGAAAACTCGATTTAGGAAAGATACAGCAGATACTTCGCGTAACCGACATTGAAGGCTGGCGTTGGAATATTCCGCTTCGTACCAACGAAGATTTATGGAAAAACATTTGCCTCGGAGGATATGTAGGTTATGTTTACAAAAAAGAAGAAGTCAAATATTCTGGTTTTGCACAATTTCGCTTGCCGACAAAAAAACGTTATATTTTTGGCATCGGTTACACTGACGATTATCGGCGTTTGGATTACAATTACAACGATTTTATGATTCGAGAAAATCCGCTTCTGACAGGAGATGAAGATTTTTCGAGTTCTATTTTGCGACTATCGCCATCGCCGCGACTGAATGAGCGTAAAGAATTTTGGGCTTCCTACAGCATGGATTGGAATAACAATATCGAGAGTCATTTGGATTTTCGATCAATCAATCAAATGCCCGATAGTCGTTACCTGCCTTTCGTTCATAATTCCGAAGCGATAAATTCTTTACAAAGTCAATCGATCAGTTTGATCACTCGTTTTTCTTTTAACGAAAGACGTTACGAGGATCACCTTCAACGAATTTACATCAGTAACTCATTGCCCGTTTTCTATCTTATTGGCGAATATGGGAAATACAGTTTTTCGAAACAAACAGGCAATTATGGAAAAATAAGCGCGGCAATGAAACAGCAATTCCATTTTGATATTGGAAATTGGAAATACATTCTTCAATTCGATCAAGCTTTTGGAACTTTGCCCTATCCCTTGCTGGTTTTTCCGCATGGAAGCGAAACTCCGGGATATCATTTACATCGATTCACTTCGATGAATTATATGGAATATGCTGCCGATAGAAACATCCAGTTTCACAACGAATTGACTCTTAATGGCATTATTTTCAACAACATTCCACTTATTAAACATCTGAACTTACGTGAGTTGTGCAGCTTCAAACTAAATTATGGTATGTTAAACAATTCGCATAATCAACTGCTCGATTATCCGGATTATATGAAATCGGCACAAAGCCCTTACGCTGAATTTGGTATTGGCGTAGCGAATATATTTAGAGTTTTATCTTTTCAGTCCATTTGGTCAACATCCAACCTTTTTACCTTCGAAAATTTCCGTTGGAGTCCGATTCTGTATCTGTCAATAGGTTTTTGATTTTTATCTAATAATACAAAAACACAAGCTTTTCGTAAGTCGTATCTTTTTTATTACTTTGCACTGTAGAATTTTTGCAAAATAAACTTCGTTATGAAAACAATAAATTTAAAAATCGGTATTATTGGAGCCGGAAACATGGGCGGTGGAATTGCCCGAGGACTTGTAAAAAGCAATGTTATTCCTGCTGAAAATGTGTTTGTGAGCGACGTTTCGACTTCGAACCTTAATGCCTTACGACAAGTTCATTCTCAGATGCAATTATTCTCATCAAACATTGAGCTTATAAAAAAAGCAGATATTATTATTTTGGCAGTGAAGCCCTGGCTGATAAAAACTATAGCCGATGAAATCGAAGAATTTATTGATTATAACAAACAAATGATTGTATCAATAGCCGCCGGTGTTGATATCGATAGTTTGATTGAGCTTTTTAGCCTCAAAGCAACTATTTTCCGATTGATTCCTAATACGGCAATTGATGTTTTGCAAAGCGTTTCTACTATTTCATCCTATAATGCTGCTCCCGAGCAAGAGCAAGTTCTTGTCGATCTATTTAATTCCTTGGGTAAAACATTTCTTGTTCCCGAATCGCAACTCAATGCTTTCATGTCGCTGTCGTCCTGCGGCATTGCTTATGCTTTCCGATATGTGCGCGCGGCTACCGAAGGCGCTGTCGAGCTCGGAATTTATCCAAAAACAGCAAAAGAAGTTGTGCTGCAAACTCTGCGTGGAGCAATTGACCTGTTGGAAGCAAACAATTCGCATCCCGAAGAAGAAATTGATAAAGTAACTACGCCGGGCGGTATTACCATTAAAGGATTGAACGAAATGGAAGCGAATGGATTCTCAAATGCAGTTATAAAAGGATTAAAAGCATCTTATATCAAAGCGCAAAAAAAGTAAAATCAAGCGTTAGCCGCTTCTTCTTTTAGGTTTTGCACCACTCGACGAACAGAATTAACTTCTTTGATTTTAGAGATATGTCGGCACAAAGCATCAATTTCATGAGTATCGTGAACATATACATATAATTGTCCGATGAATATCCCGGCGTTCGTTTCTATGTTGATTCGATTGATATTTACATTGTAGTTTTCAGAAATTACTTTCAGAATCTCCATTAAAACTCCTTTTTTGTCAATCCCTTTTATCTCAATAAGTTCCACAAAGGAATGTCCTTTGTTTGCTCCCCACTCAACCGAAACAATGCGATTGCCAAAGTTCGTCTTTAATTTCAGCGCAACCGGACATTGGCGTTTATGAACAATCACATTCTCGTTTCCGTCCACATAACCCAGTACATCGTCGCCGGGAATTGGCTTACAGCAAGTTGCTAAAAGATACTGTTTGCCTATATTTTCTTCGGTAAGTTTTATCGTCGATTTAAAGTCGATTTTTTCCGTCGGCGCAGTTTTCTTTTCGTCATTGGAAGTATTGCTTGCAAAAGGATTTTTTAAATAGCGGGTAAATACATTTCTGCTTTTGGGCTTGAAAATCAGTTT
>DAIOHI010000185.1:0-5539 GCA_036744815.1 Paludibacteraceae bacterium | reverse complement strand
CCGTATCAATCATCTCTTCTACCAAATCATCGGCATCCACAACAGTTCCTTCGCGACTTTTCATTTTGCCTTCAGGCAGTTCCACCATTCCGTAGGAGAAATGCACTAGCGATTTCCCCCATTCAAAACCCAATTTGTCAAGTAAAATGGAAAGCACTTGAAAATGGTAGTTTTGCTCGTTTCCAACGACATAAACCATTTTATTGATCGGATAATCGTTGTAACGCATTTTGGCTGTACCGATATCCTGAGTCATATAAACCGAAGTTCCATCAGCACGAAGCAAGAGCTTTTCGTCCAAGCCATCGCCTGTCAAATCAGCCCAAACCGAGCCATCGGGACGACGGTAGAATTTACCCTCGGCAAGCCCGCGTTCTACTTCCGTTTTCCCCTCAAGGTAAGTCTCCGATTCGTAATATATCTTATCAAAATCTACGCCAAGTTTTTTATATGTTTCATCGAAACCTTTATAAACCCAGCCGTTCATCGTTTCCCAAAGTTGACGAATTTCAAGATCGTTATTTTCCCAAGCCAAGAGCATTTCCTGTGCCTGAAGAATAAGCGGAGCTGTTTTCTTCGCGTCCTCCTCTCCTACTCCCTGCGACATCAAATCTTTAATTTGCGCTTTGTATTCTTTATCAAAAACAACGTAATATTTTCCAACCAAGTGGTCGCCTTTCATGTCTGAACTTTCAGGCGTTTCGCCATTTCCGAAAAGCTTCCAAGCCAACATTGATTTACAGATATGAATTCCGCGATCGTTCACAATATTGGTTTTAACTACCTTCCACGCGTTGGCTTTTTGTATTTCGGAAATACTGAATCCCAATAAATTATTGCGAATATGACCTAAGTGAAGTGGTTTATTGGTGTTGGGCGATGAGTATTCGATCATCATCAAATCAGAATCAGAAGTGATTTGCTTTTTTCCAAATTCATTGCCTTGCTCGTGAATACCATTCAGCACTTCGAGCCAATGCGAACGATTGATATTCAGATTCAGAAAGCCTTTTATTACATTAAAACCGGAAATTAAGGTATTGCGATCGCAAAGGTAACGACCAATTTCCTCTCCCGTCTGTTCGGGCGATTTGCGCGCCATTTTCACGAAAGGGAAAACAACAACGGTAAGATCGCCTTCGAACTCTTTTTTTGTTTTTTGTATTTGAATTTGCTCCTGTTCAATCTCTTGGCTGTAAAGATTTTTAACAGCATCTGCAACTAATAACGCAATAGTATTATCTAAACTCATCTTTATTTTATTTATGAAGCACAAAGATAATACTTGTTGAGAAGTTGGCAAACAAAACAACCTTTAGTCTTAAGGAGATGGCTTCGTAGAGACTTTTATTTCAAATATCTGTCAGGCTTTCAAAATTCTTCGAAATTAAATTCCGCATTGAAAATTTAAGTTTAAATGTGATTTTTTGTTGCTTTCCAATCCTAATAAGTTATACTATCGGCTGAAAATTTTGGTTTGGAGCCTATATAATTTTTAAATCCTTCCTGCAAGTTGGTTTGGTGATTATATAATTTCTAAAAGCTCCCTGCAAGTTGGTTTGGTACTTATATAATTTTTAAAAGCTCCCTGCAAGTCGGTTTGGTGCTTATATAATTTTTAAATGCTTCCTGCAAATTGGTTTGGTACTTTTACTATTTGTAGAAGCTTCCCGCAGGAAATTTCAGCTCTATTAAAAACGGGAAACTCCATCGCCATCCGTTCGGGCTCTCTTGCCCGAATCAATTATCAATCATCCACGAAAGGGAGATCATTATATTTTTGTTTTGTTTTATTTTCAGATTGTCGGAAGGTGAATAATCTATCAAACCTTTGCTTGCTCCCATATTGAGCTGCGCACCGTAAATGCGAATGCCGAGCCCATAGTCGAACGAAGCGTTGAAGCGTTTCACATGGAAATCGAAGTCCTTGTTTCCGTATATATTTTCCTGCGTGAAATAGGCTTCGTCCTGCCCTACTTCGTATTCGTCCACTTGAGCATAAAGCCCCATATCCGCACTTGCTCCGGAATAGACGAAAAGGCTCATGTTTTTAGAAAAATGCAATCGATATTCCAAATGCAGCGGCAAAGACAAAGCTCCTTCCGAAAAAACAGCGCGGTATTTAAACATTCCATTTTCGTCCTGTGCCGTTCGTTCCTTTGTTGTGGATTGATATATATCGAGAAACAAACCGGTATTGAGTCCCAGTCCATAGTTGAACAACGGTTCGAAACGAAAACCAATTTCGAAACCGTTCACATTGGAATATTCGTTCCAAAATCCTTGTTTATCAACCTTATTCGGTTCTTTGTATAGCCATTGCTTGCTCACATAACCTGCCGAAATTCCGAGCGGACGCTTCGGTTGTTGCGGCGAATTAAAAGGCGCGTTCTGACTCACTTTTATCTGCACCCGTTGCCGACCGGATGTCAAAGTAATTATCCCCATCTGAGGTTCATAAGTGTTTTTCAAACATTTGACAAGCAATCCTTTTTCCGTCTTTTTTATCTGACACCACCATGGCGCATCCACCGTCCATTCTTCAGCATCAGTAGAAACCGTGATGCTCTTTTCGCCACCATGAGCTGGGAAAACAAGGCGATTCAAATCCGTATCAAGGCGGGAAGCTCCGGCAGATTGACTGACTTCAATAATTTTTTCTATCGAAGCAGATTTGATCTGTATTCTACTTGTTCGGGCTTCACTTTGATTGTTATCCGCACATTTTATTTTCAGTTCGCTCCCAGTCTTTTCCACTTGACACCAGTCGGAAGAACTGATAACAATCCACGAACGACCGTCACTATTTATTTTAACAGTTTTGACTTCGTCGATGTTTTTAAATGAAAGTGCGTCATTATCTACTTCAATAAAAGTTGCCGATTTCGCATTCTGTGATAGCTGTATTATCAATTCCTCTGTTAAGGATTGCAGTTTAAAAAAATCCTTTCGCTCGTCGCCGTCATTCGGTGCTGCGATAATTTCCAGTAAAAGTCCTCCTGCACTTTTTTCAACTTTGCACCAGGACGGCAAAAAAGAAACATTCCATTCCTTACCGTCGGTCAACACTTCTAAAATTTTCGTTCCACCATCGGCAGAAAAACGCAAACTATTAGGATTTGCCGCCAAATAAGTGGTCGGAAAAAAACATTCGCTGCTATCAACATCGCAAACCAAACGGAAACCATTCAAAACAGACTCAACAGAGGAAGACAATGTTCCATCAAAGAAACCTTTATCAATATTCGCATTCGACAATTGAAATTCATCAGCATTTTGGTCGAAATCGCCGCCCAAGCAAAAGCGAAAACTTTTTCCTTCCTGCGTAAATCCGTCGGCACAAAGCTCGGCAACATTGCCTGACATATCATAAATGCCCAAAGCGTTTGGCTCTTTCAATGCCACCCACCGAAGCATTCCGCCCGAATTATCGTAAAACCAAGCTACACTGTCGGCATTATTAGAACCGGAATAAGTGGTTGTAGAAAAATTTTCTCCTTCCTGAAATACATATTTCCACTCAAAGCTTCTTGGAAGCCGAAATTTTCGATTGGTTAGTTGGTTTAGCTTGCCGATAAATTCGTCAATATCTGCCAAACTTACTGCCGAAATTGGATATTTATCTTCGGACGGATCGGATTCCCAACCCATAATTTTATTCCAAAGCTCTACGGTTACTTCCGTTTTTCCGATGTAAAAATCAGGAAAACAATAAGCCGTGTTGTTGTCCAAAAAGATCTCGCCTTTCTTTACCAAAACCATTTCGTAGCTTACATTGCCTAACTTTATCGGTTGAGCCAATGCATCGTTCACAAATAAGCAAGCGAGAATAATAAATATCGAAATGTATTTCATAAAACTTTTGATTCGGTAATAATTGCCAATTAAAATAGGCTTAAAAAAATCTCTCGCAAAGATGCGAAGAATGCTAAGCTTTTTCAATACTCTTTGTATTTTTCTTTGCACGCTTCGCATCTTTGCGAGAGAAAACGAAGTTTCAACTTATTATTTTACAACCTTAACTCTTCCGGCTGTCGTTCGAGCTTGCGCTTCAGTATCGTACATTGCCTCGCATTGAACTGCAGGAAGCACAAAAGAACCAACATAAGATGCTTGCAAACGGATTTTTATCGTTTTAGTTTGTCCGTAGCCCAAATCGAAATAAGTTAACACCCGATCGTCGCGTATATCCTGATAGGTAAAATGATTGGATCTCGACACGATTTCGCCTTCCGTATTAGTCATTCGCTCGTTGAAAATCTCCCATCCCGAAGGAACAATATGCGTCAATGCCAAATCACTATATCCGCTCGACAGATTGATATTCTTTACTTGAACGACAGCAATAAAGTCGCTTCCCTGTTTCACTTCCGATACATTGATCCGATGTCCGTTCAAATCTGTGTACGAAACATCTATTTTCAAATTATTCGACATCTCCGGCAAGCTATCGTGTACCGGTCGCGCTTTCGAAACCACGTTTACGTAGAGCAAACCTTGTCCTTCATTTTTCAGCGAAACATGTCCTTCCGCCGGCTTCTTAGCCAACTCTTTCTGATAAATAGCTTTGGATGATTTTACGGCTTCTTGTTTTTTACCGTTCAATGTCCATGTAAAGTCTATTTTTCCGGAAGTTTTTTCTGCTAATGTTCCCATTGCGATCAAAGCATAAGCCGTGGATTGCGTGCTGAAATATCTTTCGTGAGACAAATTCTTGGATACTTTTTGAGCTTGTTTGAACGCATCTTCCAGTCGATTCACAAGCACCAAAGCTTCGAGTATCATCGCTTCGTCGCGTTCGGACGAGCCGTAAGTGTAGCTTGCCCAATAAGGATCTACCGTCGTTGGTATATTGAAAATCAACTCCTGAGCCGCCGGCAGTTTTCCGCTGATAGCATAAGCCGCCGCAAGTCGCCAACGGGCTTGTTGCGTAAGCTTCGGCATTTCTTTCAGTCGGTTCATCGCTCCCAGTTCGGGCACTCCAGCCAAAGCTAAAGTATATAAACGATAAGCTTGCTGAAGTTCCGCATCGCGGGAATAATAATTATCTTCTCTGCCCGACGACCAGTTTTGAGCTTTACGGCGTTGATAATTCTTCCATTTATTAAGCACGCTTTCGTTCACATCGTATCCTTTTTCTTTAGCCGCTACAAGGAAATGTCCGGCGTAATTCGTTACCCATTCGTTCACATCGTGCTGTCCGGACCAGAAAACAATGCCTCCGTTCGAAAGTTGGCGTCCGTAAAGATGTTTTATCGCCTCCGTCACATTTTTCTTAATTCGTGCCGATTCATCGCTGCTCACATCTTTGAATTGCGAAATATACAACATGGGGAAAGCCTTTGAAGTCAACTGTTCGGAACAATAATGCTGATAATCGTACAAGAAATCGAAGCGACGCGATATGTCCACCGAAGGAATGCGCGAAGCTTCCAGCTTTACCCAATCGTCGTTCGAAGTACCACTAAGATGATAATTGAAATCGGCGCTCTCACCGCTTTTCAGTAATTTATTATCCGATGTAACAACAGGCGGATTC
>DAIOHI010000184.1:4896-5560 GCA_036744815.1 Paludibacteraceae bacterium | reverse complement strand
TAAAGATGATGGGGACACTTGAAAATAGTTATAACAGCATAGGTAGCAATGGGGGTAAAATAAAATTAGGTATTATATCTCCTACTTCTGGCTTTGAAAAAGTCAAATCACACTTAAATAAATTGTTAGCAACATCAACTCCTACACAAGAGACGGACTATTTGAAAGATTATCCTGGTTTTGATAAAATATACAACAAACAACTAATAATACCAGACTCTTCTACAAGTGAAGATGTAATTCTTATATCTGATGAAGACACTAATAAGTTGGGTGCTACTCAATTTTATGAATTAATTAAAAACAAGATTAACAAGCTTGCAGAAAGAAGCCATGAGTTAGATTGTGTAATAGTGTATATTCCAGATAAATGGAAGTTATTTAGAGAAAATAAATCTCTTGAGATGTATTTTGATTTACATGATTCTTTGAAAATCTATTGTGTAAAGAAAAATCTAAAGGTACAATTTATAGAAGATAAGTCCATAAACAACTATAATACTGCTAAAGTTCTTTGGTGGCTGTCTTTAGGCATATATGTAAAATCTAATGGTACACCTTGGAGGATTGAGTCACATAGTCAAGGTACTGCATTTGTTGGATTAGGTTATGCAATTAAACAGAATGCAAAAAACAAGGTGGTTTTAGGCAGTAGTCAAATCTT
>DAIOHI010000184.1:3978-4824 GCA_036744815.1 Paludibacteraceae bacterium | reverse complement strand
AAAGAAGATGCTTTCAGGTTGGTAAGTAATATTAGAAATACATATAACAGAATAGACCCTGCTACAGGGTTGAATAAGATTATCATTCACAAGACTACACATTTTACAAAAGAAGAAATAGAGGGGATCAATAATGCACTTGCAGGGATAGATGATGTTGAATTACTGCAAATTCAGCAATTTTGTGATTGGAGAGCATTAAAACTCAAGAAGAATCTCCAAACAGGTAAACATGAGTTTGATGGTTACCCAGTTGAAAGAGGAACTATTATTCAAATAGATGAATATAGTTTTCTTATATGGACACATGGGGTCGTTCAATCTCCTGAGTTTTCAAAAACTTATTATCAAGGTAAGAGAGGTATTCCTGTTCCATTATTAGTTAGGAGATTTATGGGTAAAGACCCTATAGAGAGTGTCGCGTCTGATATACTCAAATTTACCAAAATGAATTGGAATGGAGCAGAGCTATATAAGACACTGCCTGTAACCATAGATTTTTCTAAAAGACTTTCTATAATGGGGAAACAGCTAGAGGAATTAGGTTCTAATGCTTATGATTTTAGATATTTTATATAGAGAGGAGTATTTATCAGACTTTCTCAGATAATCAGGGTTACATTTTTTTCTTTTAAAGAAAATATGTAATTTTGCAGTGAGTTATTTGAGGAAATACAGCGCAAAACGCAGAAATAGGCACAGTTGCCAAATCGTTACCTCTACTGTTGAATTTCCTTGCTTAAAGACTTCTATTCAATAACTTATCCCGAAAAGATAATTTTATAAAATAAAACTTTGAGAGTAAAAGGAAAATAGACAAAACAATCTCTAATGTTAAGTCTGTCT
>DAIOHI010000184.1:0-3968 GCA_036744815.1 Paludibacteraceae bacterium | reverse complement strand
ATAACTATCATTATTCTTTTCAGCGTATTTTCATAAATATTCTCCTATGATTTTTTATTTTTTCTATCAGAAAAAATCTGTACTTTTGAACATCAAACAGCCATAATATAAAATACAATAAAGGATGAAAGAATTATTCGAAAGCCGCCACTTGGGCATTAGCAAAGAAGACGAGAAACAAATGCTTGAAGTAATCGGAGTAAAAAGCATTGATGAATTGATTGAGCAAACCATTCCTGCTAAAATTCGTTTGAAAACTCCGCTTCAACTTGACGAAGCCTTAACCGAACAACAGTTTGCAAAACACATTGCGGATGTTGTTTCGAAAAACGAGCTCTTCACATCTTATATCGGGCAAGGCTGGTACGACGTTACTACGCCTGCCGTTATCAAACGTAATGTTTTCGAAAATCCATCTTGGTACACATCTTACACTCCATATCAAGCCGAAATATCTCAGGGACGATTGGAAGCTTTGTTGAATTTTCAGACAGCTGTATGCGATTTTACGGGACTTCCTTTGGCAAACGCTTCTTTGCTCGATGAGGCTACTGCCGCCGCCGAAGCCATGACGATGATGCACAATCTTCGTTCGCGCGATCAGGTAAAAGCCGGTGTTAACCGACTTTTTGTCGATCAGCATGTATTCCCGCATATTATGGCTGTTCTTCGTACACGTGCCGGCGGACAGGGAATTCAGCTTGAAGTTGGAGATTATCAAAGCCTAAAATTCGACGCCCAATATTTCGGTGCGATTCTTCAATATCCGAATTCGAACGGAAACATTGAAAGTTATAGCGAATTCACAGCAAAAGCACAGGCAGCTAATTGTAAAGTAGCAGTTGCGGCTGATATTTTAAGTTTGGCTCTACTCACTCCTCCGGGCGAATGGAATGCCGATATTGTTTTCGGTTCTACTCAACGTTGGGGAATTCCGATGGGCTACGGAGGTCCTTCGGCAGCTTATTTTGCAACACGTGAGGAATATAAACGCGATATGCCCGGACGTATTATCGGTATAAGTAAAGACGTGAATGGACGCCCGGCATTGCGTATGGCGCTACAAACCCGTGAGCAGCATATTAAGAGCGAGAAAGCGACTTCTAATATCTGCACCGCTCAGGCTTTGTTAGCAAATATGGCAAGTTTTTATACTGTTTATCATGGAGCAAAAGGCATTTTCCGTATCGCGGAACGCATCCATGCTATCGCGACTTACATCAGCGAGATCCTGCCGATTTATGGCTTTAGTCAGGAGAACGATAACTTCTTCGATACCTTGAAAATCGTTTTACCTTCGGATATTACTGTTGAGGCATTCAAAAATATCGCTTTGGAATATGGAGTTAATTTCCATTATTATTCGACCGGAGAAATCGGACTGAGCGTAGATGAAACTACCGATGCCGATAAAGTAAACGTATTGATAGATGTTTTGGCTGAAGCCGCAGGCAATACGGCTGTCTATGCTCAGGAATCGGATTTTGATAGTCTGCGTTCATTCGACGAGTCTTTCGACCGGAAATCGGATTATCTGACACACGAAGTTTTCAAAAAATATCACAGCGAAACGGAAATGATGCGTTACATCAAAAAATTGGAACGCCGCGATATTTCACTTACTCATTCAATGATTTCTTTGGGCTCATGTACCATGAAACTGAATGCCGCTTCCGAAATGCTGCCTTTGAGTTTTGCTGAATTGGCAGGAATACATCCGCTTGCTCCGGCAGATCAAACAGAAGGTTATAATGAATTAATAGCTGCTTTGGAGCATCAATTAAGCGTTGTTACTGGATTTTCGGGATGCAGCTTGCAACCCAATTCGGGCGCGGCGGGCGAATATGCCGGACTGATGGTTATTCGCGCTTATCAAGAATCCATCGGACAAAGTGCTCGTGATATTATTTTAATTCCCGCCTCGGCTCACGGAACCAATCCGGCAAGTGCTATACAAGCAGGATACGATATTGTTGTGGTAAAATGCGACGAGAATGGTAACGTAGATATTGCCGACTGGGAAGCGAAAGCAAAGGAAAACGCAGCGCGCTTGGCTGCTTGTATGATTACTTACCCTTCGACGCACGGTATTTTTGAAGAGGAAATTGTGAAAATGTGCGAAGTAGTTCATCTTCATGGAGGGCAGGTTTACATGGACGGTGCAAATATGAACGCGCAAGTGGGATTGACTAATCCGGGAACAATCGGTGCGGATGTTTGCCATTTGAACTTGCATAAAACCTTTGCCATTCCTCATGGAGGAGGAGGTCCGGGTGTTGGTCCTATTTGCGTAGCTAAGCATTTGTTGCCTTTCCTTCCAAGCAAAACTTTTGGGGAAAATACGGTTTCGGCAGCACCTTACGGTAGTGCGAGCCTCTTCGTTATCACTTATGCTTACATCAGCATGTTGGGCGAAGCCGGCTTGACAAACTCGACTAAAACCGCTATTTTGAATGCCAATTATTTGGCTGCGCGAATGAAAGATAGTTATGGAATTGTTTATAAAGGAAAAAACGGAAGGGTAGGGCATGAGTTGATATTGGAATGCCGCAACTTCAAAGCTACTTCCGGCATTAGCGAAACCGATATAGCAAAACGATTGATCGATTATGGATTTCATGCGCCGACGCTGTCTTTCCCTGTGCATGGAACATTGATGATAGAGCCTACCGAAAGCGAATCGCTGGCGGAACTCGATCGCTTTGCCGACGCGATGATTTCGATTTACGAGGAAATAAAGGAAGTGGAAAATGGCGTTGCCGACAAAGCGGATAATGTGCTTGTAAATGCTCCGCACCCGGAATATATCGTTACTGCCGACGATTGGACGCATCCTTACAGCCGTTCGAAAGCTGCTTATCCTGCGCCATGGATTGCCGAAAATAAATTTTGGGTAAACGTAGCCCGTGTCGATAATGCTTTTGGTGACCGCAATTTGGTATGTACATGTCAGTCGGCAGGAGAAATGTTTTCCGAATAAAACAAAAATCATAATTAATCATTTATTTGTACTAACTAATAAACCTATTCTTATGAAAAAGAAAATTATTTTTTTAGCTCTTCTTATCTCTTCTGTTGTTTTAGTAAATGCCCAAGAGCAAGGCAAGTTCCGTGGAGGACTCAATTTTGGATTTCTATTTCCCGGAGCTGGTTTTGGTGTCGGCGGCGATTTGGATTTTCGATACAATATCTTGGATAATCTGAATACCGGACTCCGTTTCGGCTTAAATATGATGGCAAGAGATATTGATCGATATGATGAGAAGGCTGTTGCAAGTGCTTTTACTTATTCGTTGATTAATGCCAATTATTATTTTAATAAAGCTAATTCGAATTTTGCACCTTTTGTAGGTGGAGGTATCGGGCGATTCAGTTTAGGAAATGCGCAATTTTCACTTAACGAAAACTCGAATACGAATAATTTAGCTATCGATCGTAGGTTTGGTGGAAACCTATCCATCGGTTTTGAAGCGGCAAAATTCAGGTTAAGTTTCGAATATTTTATGATACCAAGATCTAACTTGTACGATCTTTATGGCAACAAAGTTGGCGAAATTGGCAATTCCTTTGTAAACTTAACGGTCGGATTTTATCTCGGCGGAGGAAAATGGAGAAAATATTAGAAACAATTTTTTAAAATAATTTCTTACAATAACCAAGGAAAGATGCTTCGTTAAACGGGGCATCTTTCCTTGGTTTTAGCAATATTATAAATTCGAAGACTTCAGAATAAGGCAAAATTCTATTTTCAGGATTAGGATAGACCCGGCTCAGCCCGAGAATGCTTACCGAGAAATAATTCGGCTCGGCTCAGTCTGAGAATGCTTACCGAGAAATAATTCGGCTTGGCTCAGTCTGAGAATGCTTACCGGGAAATAATTCGGCTCGGCTCAACTTGAGAATGCTTGCCGAAAAATAATTCAGCTCGGCTCAGCCTGAGAATCTTTGCCGGAAAATAATTTGCCCTA
>DAIOHI010000183.1:0-5595 GCA_036744815.1 Paludibacteraceae bacterium | reverse complement strand
GCTGACGCTTCAAGTGTAAAATAGCAATTTGCATTTTCTGGATAAATCATATCGACACAATAAGTTAAAGTATCGCTTGCCGATGGTAAAGTAAATGAGTTTGAGTTAGGAATAGGGTTTACTTCTTTTTTAGCAGGATCGTATTTATGATACCACTTGTAATTAAATCCTTCGTCAACAGTAAACTTATCAGGTTTCACGCCACAACTTAAACCTTGTATTTTACCAGAACCACAACCTAAGGTAAAATATGCATATGCAAAGTGGTAGTTGGCAGAGCAAGCATAGATTGTGACTCTGATTTTGATGGTTTTCCCAACATAATCCCGAACGTTAATCCCAACAGTAGTCCAATCTTTCCAAACGAGGGGTAAATTAAATTCAGTCAACCCTGTAGGTGGATTAAACACATTCCATGTAGAAGTTGGAGAATTCACTTCGTCAATTGCATTGAAGTTGGCAGATGTACAAGGAGACAATAAGTTGTTTGCACTATCCATTATTTCTACAATAATCTTTGTTTGCTCTGACGCCGGATGGTGCGATGCATACTGCAACACAGCTGCATACTTTAGTAAAACGACACCAATATCACTCGGGATTTTATATGTATATGATACGCTCCCGGACATGGCGTCTCTTTCTGTCCAATTCGAGAGCCTCACAGATGCGATTTCTCCGTCGGGAACCGTTTTTAAAGCTCCTCCAGTTAGCGGGTCGGTTTCTCCCGGAATAAAGTGCATCGTATGTGTACTTGTTTTACTCTGATATTCATTGTCTACATACGCTGTACTTAAGTATGGGTTTAGAAAAGTACCTACGGTAGCAACAACTCCTGAAGCATTAAAATTTAAGTAATCTAAGCAATGAGCTGCTGGATCGTAAACTAAAACATTTGTTTTTTCAATCCAAACACTTGTATCGCCCGCACAGATACTTCTTACTTTGAAGGTGTAAATACCTTCAGAAAACGTATTCAAAGGGGCAATGAAATTGTTGGTAAAAATTGTACTAGTATGTATGGTAGATTCGGCGTATTTGTAGTATTGTAACTCATATTGCGGCGCATTCCCTTGCCAAGAAACGATCATGTTTCCAGCACTTTTAACCGCATCAATATTTGACGGCTTTGTGAAGCAAGAAGTTGGTTCTCCTTGTTTTGCAATTTGTATGTTATCGATACAGGCTCCGGGATTGCTTGCCTTACTACTGTTTACTTTCCATACAAATACCAGATGATAAGTTCCACCACCTGAAGGCACAGTTAGTGTTCCCAAAACATTTTGCCAAGCCGAAGAACCTAAAAAAATGGAAGTTCCTTTATTTGTAGAAAAAATATTATTGAGAATGAAACCAGGAAAAGCGGAGCCAGAAAAACCTGCATTAATACTTGAAGCCTGAGAAGCCGGCACCCAAGCAACGGCAAAAGCATCAAGCGGCTCTCCATTGTTGTTATAACCCCCAAAAGCTTTCCAATCAAAAGAAAGATCATACTTCCCTGCCGGTAGGGTAAAGCTTTTGTGTGCCGTAATATAGTAATTTCCAAAATTGTATTCTGGGGAAACTCCATTATTGTGAGAAACATAGAGGGATTTCGTTCCCGATTTGAATGTGGCTGAACCAATTTTCCATTTGGTCGCCTTAGATCCTGTTGTCGAACCATTTCCAATGCTTAAGAAACGCCAGCCGATACTATCGTTTATATTTTCAAAAGTACATTCATAAAATTGTCCATGAGCGGATAACGTACATGTAAATAAATATAAAGCCAATATAAAAAGCTTTGCTCTCGTTTTGTTTTTTTTATTCATCTTTTAAACCTTGTTGATAAGAACTAAGTACATATTAAATGAACAGAAACGGATTATGCTATCACACAACCACGTTTCTGTTCATTTTAATCATAAATTACTAAGACTACTTCACGATAATATTTCCACGATAAATAGCACCTTCTCCCGTTTTTACTCGTATTACATAGTATCCGGGCATATTAATACCGTTTATACATAAAGGATAAACATCGGGAATATAGTTGCGAATTATCTGTCCTATACTATTTATAACTTCTACTTTTAACCCATTCTTTTCTGTTTCGGTAAAATCATGGTTTACATAAATATATTCGTTAGTTCGGACAGGATTCGGACTTACCGTAAATGGACGAATGGACAGTGAATATACGCTTGTTTCTATATCAAGATTGAGCCATACAATACTATCACAACCAAGAACGGACGGAATAGTTTTTGGTCCATACAATCCGGCTTCAGTATATGTGTTACCTTCCCAATTATAATGATCTCCGTCTTGTATTCTCACGTAAGCCGTATCTTTAACCGGCTGTATTACTTGCAGGTATATACGATTAATACTGTCACATCGCAAACTGCTGGTCAAAGTTTCATACAGAATTGTATCATTATAAGCTACCAAACCTTCTATATGTCCATGTTCGTAATACACACTACCGGCACAAACATAATCACTGATATCTACAGTATCCCTGTCTAGTACCGTCAGCGTAATATACTGTTCCGAACGACATCCTCCCGGGTTTGTATACACTCTGTTGTAATTACCCGAAGTCGTTAATATAGTATCTCCAAACTGATAACTACCTCCATAACAAATACTTTCTGTCAAGTGCTCAATGGTAGGATAAACCGTTAGATCTACCGTAACAATACTATCACATCCTAATCTATTTGTCAATCTTTTAGTATAAACACCTGTTGTTGTGAGTATGGTGTCTCCTATTGTAAAGGTCTGACTTTCACATAGGTTTTTATTTATGATAAAGCTATGTGGAATAACGGTAAGATTAAGAGTTACAATACTATCGCATCCTATTTGATTTGGAAGTGTATCCCTATATACTCCACTTTCAGTTAGTATCTTCGATCCAAAAGGATAGTTACTGCCTTCACAAATAGTATCTGTTTTAAAAGATTGTACTTGCAATGCTGTAAGCGTTAAAGAAACAGTGCTATCGCATCCTGCAGCGCTTATACGGTCTAATACGTAGGAGCCCGCTTCTGTTAAGTCAGGAAATCCGTACTTGTTGTATACTTGACCTATACAGATAGTGTCTTTGATAGAAACTGTTATTTTTGCATTAACTTTCAGATTCAACACTATGGCTGTGTCGCATTCTATGCTTGTTGCAGCGGGTTTCACTCGTCTAAACACGTGTTCTCCCGGAACAACTTGAGTCGATGGAATTGTAAATCCATGTCCTTCGTATATTCCTCCGGTACAAACAGCGTCACTGATAATTCGTTCCCCTCCATAACAGTTTATTCTTACATTATCAATATGCAAATCATCATCGGCATCGCCATTTGAGGCTGATTCTATATAGAAAGCTACCTTAATCGTTTTGCCGTTGTATGCAGCCAGCGGAATAGAAGCATATTCGCCTGTAGATGGTATAGCTCCATATACTCGACCACTACTTCCGATACTATCCCAGACTACAGCATTCGACGTTCTCCATGTTAAGCCTGCGTCTTCCGAAATAATTACCTTGAATTTATCATCCGCTCTTTTTTTACCGGAGACAGGACTGTTGGCGCTACCAAAACTTGTCAATGCTAAATTGAAGCCCAAAGTTTGATTCGCATCCTGTATTTTAATTGCTGGTGTTACTAACCAATACTTATTGGTTGAATAAACATTTACTTTGGGGTGCTTAGTTTGCAATCCATTATTGGTTGTTATACTGCTCCATCCAGAAGTGGTAGCCGTCAAAGTTGATGTTAATACACTATCCACAAAGGCTCCCGAATAACGACTCCAACAATCGTTAGGGAAGATTGTTCCTTCAAAATCCTCTCCAAAAGGAGTTTCAACGGGAGCACACAAAGTTTTGAAAGATACAACAGAACTCCACTCACTTGAATCATTCACGCCACAAATAGCTCTTACATAAGCGTAATATGTGGAAGACGAGGCTAGTCCTCCAAAGCGTACAATCGAGTCATTTGTCTGAATTTCCCTTTCTGCTACAGCAGATGAAATTTGTGAATTTGTCTTTGTAGAAGTGAAAAGTTTCACTTGGTAAGAAGATGCTGTCGTTTTTTTCCATCTCAATCTTGCTGCATCGGATTGAATACTGTCTGCAACCAAACCCGTAAGATCAACACATGTAATTTGTTTTATGCTGATATTATCGAGCGCTGCCGCAGGATCATAGCCTAAACTACCATCATTTCTCCATGCAAAGAGAATGTTGTAATTTCCGGCAGTTGTAATGCTGATTTTTTTACGATAAGATGTCCATACAGTTTTATCAACTAACAATTGATTTCCTTCTCCTAAGAAAGTCCATCCTGTCGGTGCAGTTGTTGCTGTAGCACTTTTTCCGTTTACAGTTAAAGAACCAGCGACAGGGATATCACTTGCAGGTGTCAAGAATGCTAATAGATAATCGTAATAAGTAGAATACCATTCATCTCCCGCACATTGCCAATCAAATGACACATTGTATTGTCCCGGTATCAGATGTACCGTACGATATACCCATACAATGGAAGATGATGTTTCATTATATCCATGTGTGGCGCCACCATCATTTGAAATATAAAGCGAAGTATTTCCTCCGTTGTTAACAGCGTTACCTATTGTCCATTGGTTGGCTTGCGTTCCATTTATTAATGTCCAATTACTATTCTCCAATCCGTTTTCAAAACCATGGACATAAGGCAGTGTAGCCGGAATTTGTGTCGTGGTAAACGCGATAGAATCCGACCAATTACTGTATATACCTTCACCGCACTTGGCGCGTACATAGGCTTTATATGTTGTGCTTGGAGATAATGCGTTCAGTTTTGCAAAACGCTGAGATGAAACAAGTGTATCGCCAGGATTTGTTAGTCCAAATGTCAAATTAGCACGCAAATACACTATTTCGTATTCTACGCCTTCATTCAAACTAGTCCAACGAACAGAAGCAGTATCGGCACCTATATTGTAAGCAGCTATATCAGATGGTATAGCACAATTTAACTTCTCAATAACAATACTATCAATAGCTGCTGGAGCTTGAGTTCCAGAGCTTCCATCATTTCTCCACAGGAATACCAAGTTGTAATATCCGGCATCAGCTATGCCTGCAATTGAACGTTGAGTTTTCCAAATAGTTGATAGATTCAATTTTGAGCCTCCATCTACAGCAATCCATCCCGAAGGTGTAGCAGAACTGCTTACTGAGCTTAACTCACCTGCTTTCAATGTAACTGAAGTTGGAACCAAAAACGCCCTTAAATAATCAAGCGTTGTTTGTCCATTCGCTTTCCACGCGAAAGACACATCATAAGCTCCTTTCTCCAAGTTAAAGCTGCGGTATGTCCATGCAGTAGATGTCTGACCCACAACAGTATAAGCGTTAATACTATCATTGTTAGTTATATACAGAGCTGTTGCTCCTTCTTTTACTGCCGTAGTATCCTTAGTGCTTATAATCCATTTGTTACCTTGTGTTCCGTTTTCAAGAATCCATTTTGCATTAGCTGAAGCATCTTCAAAACCATAACTATATGGAATAGATGCTGGATTTTGAGCCGTTCTGAATGTGTAAACTGCCGACCATGC
>DAIOHI010000182.1:0-5603 GCA_036744815.1 Paludibacteraceae bacterium | reverse complement strand
CTGATTTACTCATACGGTTACTTTTGAAGAAGAAATAAGAAGCGATAAGCAAAACGATAAAGAGAGGCTGTTCCATAGAAAGTGGGACAGCCTCTCTTGTCTTTTGATCCCTTCCTTCCTTTATGCTGGGATTGATAGGGGAAATGTCAGAAAACTCTATGAATACATTTATTAATCAAAAGAGAAGAAGTCTCGGATTTGTTTAAAGTTTCGTATTTTTACGCAACAAAACACAAATACTATGAAAGAAAATTTTGATTACAAGGAAGTTCCTCAAAACTATCTGCATTGCTTGAACACATCTTGTTCGCGTGCTTCCGATTGTTTACGTTTTCGAGTTGGGACTTGTGTCGATAAAGAGACTTCGTATTTTACGATAGTCAATCCGACACATAGTGCCGAAAAGGCTTGCACGTACTTTCAACTTGACAGTCTGATTCGTTATGCGGTGGGTATAACTCACTTGTACGAAAGACTTCCGCTTGAAAAATACCGCAAGATAAAGAAGTTAATTCACAATTACTTTGGGCATAGCCATTATTATCGCATATATAATAAGTTACGCTTTATCAATCCGAGAGACCAAGCTTTTATTCGCGAACTTTTTATAAAGGAAGGGATAGAGTTTGAGCCTGCGTTTGACGATTATGTAGAGAGGTATGACTTCTTTCACGTTGAGGAATGATTTGTTTCACTATATGGAACGAGTTGTTTCTAACGGTGAGATTCGGTGTTTCAAAGCGTGATACAAGTTGTTTCAAAGGATGGTACTGTTCGTTCTGAAGGGAGAGAGGGATATGTTTATTCTTCCTCTTTAAACCATCCGGCATACATAGCGTAGTTGTGAGCTATTCTTTTGTTCATTTCATTAGCTTGCTCAGGCTCTACGTTTTTCACAAACTTTGCCGGTACGCCCGCCCACAATGTGTATGGAGGAATCTTTGTATTGCTCAATACCAAAGCGCCTGCAGCAACGATGGCTCCTTCGCCTATTTCGGCATAGTCGAGCAAAGTGGCTCCCATACCAATCAGGGCATAGTTGTCGATTTTTGCTCCGTGAACGGTTACGTTATGCCCGATGGAGACATAATCGCCAATTTCTACTGTCGATTTCTGATACAAGGTATGCAGTACCGAGCCGTCTTGTATATTCACATGATTACCAATGCGGATGGAATTGACATCGCCTCGCAAAACAGCATTGAACCACACGCTACAGCCTTCTCCTAAGACAACATCGCCGACAATAGTCGCATTTTCTGCCAAGAAGCAATCCTCTGCTATTTGAGGCGTAAATCCTCGAACCGATTTTATTAAAGCCATAATATGTTTTGGCGTTTCAGGTTTTGGATATTTCATATTTCAAGATTGTACAATCTTGAAATATGAAATCCTAGAAATCTCTTATCCTATCTCTACTAATACATCGTCTTGCATAACGGTTTGTCCTGCTGCAACGTGTATTTTCTTTATCGTTCCGTCGGTATCTGCCAAAATGTTGTTTTCCATCTTCATCGATTCCATGATCAGCAGTACATCACCGTTTTTCACAACACTACCTTCCGCCGCTATAAGGCGAACGATGCTTCCCGGCAGCGGAGCTGTTACGCGTACCGCTTCTTTTTTAGCAGAAGTAGATGCAACAACATCTTTTTTCGGTGGAATCGGTTTTTTCTCAGCTTCTATTTGAACATCGGCTTTAGGAGAAACAACTTCTTCTTCGAGTTCGACACTATATTTTTTTCCGTTTACATTCAGTTCTAGCTGGTTCTCTTCTAAAGAATTAACCGCCACATCGTAAACATTATCTTTTATTTTAAATCTGAATTTTTTCATGATAATTACATTTTTAATTCCTTTATATTAACGATGCAAATTATTCAGTCCGAATATTTTAGAGCTCCATGGAGAGTATCTTCTTTCGATCCGTTTTATGGTAATGACATTACTTTCGACATCATGTACCTGATTGAAATAAAGGTGCAATGCCGCCGAAATTGCGGCTAAATCTCCTTCCGGAATCCTATCTTTAGCAACAGCTTTTTTCTTTTTTGTTATCTTTTCCATATCACAGACCTTATAAAGGAATATTCGAATGTTTCTTTAACGGATTTGTCAACTTCTTTGTTTGAAGCGATTCGAAAGCGCGAATAACGCGGAAGCGTGTATTCCGAGGTTCAATCACATCATCAATATAACCAAATGAAGCTGCTTGATAAGGATTGGCAAATTTCTCTTTGTATTCGCTTACCTTTTCGCTGATGTAAGCCGCTTTTTCTTCCTCGTCCTTAATTGCGGCGATGTTGCGTCCTTCGAGTACCTCGATAGCTCCGGCGGCTCCCATAACTGCAATTTCGGCTGTGGGCCAAGCGTAATTGAAATCTCCGCGAAGTTGCTTGCAGCTCATTACGTCGTGAGCGCCTCCGTAGGATTTACGAAGCGTTACCGTAACTTTCGGCACAGTAGCTTCACCGTAAGCGAACATCAGTTTTGCTCCGTGTGCGATAATTCCCATATATTCTTGATTAGAGCCGGGTAAAAATCCGGGAACATCAACCAAAGTAAGAATAGGAATGTTGAATGCGTCGCAGAAGCGAACAAAGCGGGCTGCCTTGCGCGAAGCGTCGCAATCGAGTACACCGGCAAGGAAATTAGGCTGATTGGCGACAATACCTACCGAAGAACCATTCAGACGTGCAAATCCAACGATAATGTTACGTGCGTAGTTTTTATGAACTTCGAAGAAGTCATGATTATCAACAACTGCTTTAATCACCTTTTGCATGTCGTAAGGTTGATTCGGATTGTCCGGAATAATTGCATTAAGCGAATCTTCCAAACGACCGATAGGATCGTGCGATGTAAAGAGAGGCGCTTCTTCCAAGTTGTTTTGAGGCAAGAAAGAAAGCAACTTACGAAGAGTGGCACAACCTTCTTCTTCATTAGGAACTTTAAAATGAGCGACACCCGATTTGCTTGCGTGCATTCCGGCTCCACCCAAACTTTCGGTAGTGATATCTTCTCCGGTAACGGATTTTACCACTTTTGGTCCGGTAACGAACATATAGCTCGTTTGCTCTGTCATCAGAATAAAGTCGGTTAATGCGGGCGAATACACAGCTCCACCGGCACAAGGTCCGAAAATCGCGGAAATTTGAGGTACGACACCTGATGCAAGAATATTGCGTTGGAATATTTCGGCGTATCCGGCAAGCGAAGTAACACCTTCTTGAATGCGTGCGCCGCCTGAGTCGTTGATGCCGATAATCGGAGCACCTACTTTCATTGCCATATCCATTATTTTACAAATTTTCAGCGACATTGTTTCAGACAACGAACCTCCGAAAACAGTAAAATCCTGTGCATAGACAAACACAATGCGACCGTCGATTGTACCGTGTCCGGTAACAACTCCATCGCCTAAATATTTTTCTTTTTCGAGACCGAAGTTATTGCAACGATGCGTTACAAATATGTCGATTTCTTCGAAACTTCCGGCATCCAAAAGCATGTCGATTCGCTCACGAGCTGTGAACTTCCCTTTTTCATGATGAGAGTCAATGCGCTTTTGTCCACCGCCTAATTTCGCCTGTACGCGTAGATCAATTAGGTTTTTGACCTTTTTTTGAATTTCCATAACATTAGTATTGATAAATTATTTTTATGTCGATTAAAATAAGCTTGCAGCCGAATAAGGCGCATTTTGCTTATGGATGCTCACAAAGTTCTGTCAACACACCAAAGGTAGATTTTGGATGTAAAAATGCGATGTTCAATCCTTCAGCACCTTTGCGAGGCTGTTTGTCGATAAGTTGAACACCTTTCGATGCAACTTCGTCGAGAACAGACTGAAGTCCTTCGACAGCATAAGCCACGTGATGAACTCCTCCATGCGGGTTTTTTTCCAAATATTTGGCTATCGGACTATCGGGCGATGTGGCTTCCAATAATTCGATTTTTGTTTGACCTACTTTGAAAAAAGCTGTTTTCACTTTTTGATCAACAACTTCTTCGATGGAATAACATTTCAACCCTAAAATGTTTTCATAATAAGGGATTGCCTCGTCAAGGCTTTTTACCGCGATACCAAGATGTTCAATGTGAGTTGGTTTCATGATTTATTGTGCAAAATATTAATATAATTAGTTAATTGTATGTACTGAAAATTTAAAGTAATGATTTGGGTAAAAACTTATTAAAGAATTTTTTCCATAATCATTGAAAAACAAAAGTAATGAAAATTTATTGATTGCCTAAACTATTTAAAGAAATAAAAGCTCTATTTTTTTAGGGCTTGACTCACTGCGATATAGCCTTGTAACTGTGTTGGCATTCACATAAAACGAAGTGCTGATTAAAGTTTGTCGTTGTCCAAATTATTTGTCAGAAGTATAATCCTATTTGTTCTTCGTTTTTTTGATTTGGCAAGAGCAACTTTTCTGCCATTTTATTTGTTAAACAAGAGGAAAATAATGAAATTTGTCATTAAACTAAAACAGACAAAATTTATATGAAACGCAAAGCTTTGAAGGCGATTGTAATCATCGCTTTATCTATCATCGGTATCATCGTGATAATAGCCTTAAGCATATCTCCTTTCGCCAAAAACTACATCGAAAAAAACAGTAAAGAGCTGATCGGAAGAGAAATACGCATGAACAATTTGCGTTTCAATATTTTTACCGGAAGTCTTTTGCTCGATTCCATCCGAATGTACGAAGCTAACAATAGAGATATATTTGCTTCAATTGATTCGTTTTTTATCGACGTGACGCTTTACAAATTGTTAGGCAGCAAGATAGAAGTTAGCGAATTGAAAGTAACGCGACCTTATGCTGCTATTCTGCAAAACGGCGACATCTTCAACTTTGACGATTTGATACCACAGGACAGTACAACAACCAAGAAAGATACAGTTGCGTCGTCTTTTCCAAAATCTATTGTTATAAAAAATATTTCCATCAGCGGAGGGAAATTTGTGTACACGGATTTAGAATTAAAAAACACAATTCATCTTAATGACCTAGGAGTTGATATTCCGGAATTAGCCTTTGAGCAAGGTAAAACCGATGCCGGAATTCATCTAAAAATAGGAGAAAAGGCTACGCTTAGCAGCCACTTGGCAATGGATATGAAAACCAACGAATATCTGCTGAAGCTCAAGTTGGGAAATTTACCTATTGATATCATTCATCCTTATGTGGGAGAATATTTTAACATCGGCGTATTAGAAGGAATCATTAACAGCGATTTGCTTATTGCCGGCGATTTGGAGCATGTGATGGATTTTAAAATAAGCGGTTGGGCTGGAGCTAATGCCTTCAGACTGACTAATAGTTTGGAAGAACCGATTGTTTCACTCGATTCTCTTTCGGTAAAAATGAGCAATATTCATCTAGCTTCTTCAACTTATCTTTTCGATTATGTGCAAGCGTCCGGAGCTAATCTGGACTTTATACTTCATCCCGAAACAGATAATTTTACGTCTTTCTTCAAGGATGCGGAAGCGACCGATTCAGTTGCGGCGGATAGTGTCGAATCGTCGTCTATGACATTAAAGATAAATCATTTGCATTTAGCCAAATCAAATATCGTTTATACTG
>DAIOHI010000181.1:0-5618 GCA_036744815.1 Paludibacteraceae bacterium | reverse complement strand
TTGCCATACGGAAATCCAATTCGATATTAGCTTTCGATGCCGAAACTAAAGCGTGTGTTACTCGCTCGATATGACCGCCAGCCAAATAGTGGGCTTCAAGTCCGTCGCGTGTAACTTCGTTTAATCCCGCTTTGTGTGCTTCAATCATGCAAGATACGATTTTCGTCGGTGGAACTTTACGTATCCTCATCAGAAATAATTGTAGCAATGAAATGCTGACACCGGACACTTTTGCCGATATCCAAAGCACGAAAGGTACATAATAAAAGAATAACAGTATAAAAATACCTAATACTATTAATCCAATAATTTCAATCATAATGCTGTTTTTAAGTTATTAATAAAAATATTGACAGTTTTGAATTCATTCTTGGGATTCGGATGTGTTATATCTTTCTACCAATATATTGGTTTTAAAGACTTCAAGCACAACTATTTCTTCTCCCTGATCGATAAAGTCATCGTTTGTTTTGGCTTCTACGATATGACCGTTGATTTTAACTTGTCCCATTGGAGCCAAACGTGATGAAGCTTTTCCTTTATCACCCACTTGAATTTCCAAATCTTTCAGAGGTTCTATTTTTCCATCTATATCGGTTTTAAGCGACATCCGATCAAGCATTTTCGACCTCATAAAAAGCCAAACGGAAACTCCTATAAGCACCAAACTTCCTGCAAGAGTGATATGTCCGGCACTAGGACTTATGAATGAATAGGCGTAGAAAATGGCTCCGGCAATGAAGACAAAACCGGCAATTCCGGCAATTGATATTCCGGGCAGAAAGAAAAGCTCTATTAAGAAAAACACTACTCCGATAAGCAGTAATACAAGAACGATGCTAATGTCCATGGGCTTTGTTGTTTAAAGTCAATAAAGATACAAATAGTTTTTGAACGAACAACTTCTTAGTCGAATCAAATCATAAAATTTAAGCAATCATTTTAGTCATTTTGTTTTGAATCGAGTATGATTTGCTTAATTTCCTCGTTTCGTATTTGCAGTTTTTTGTCTTCGATATATTGTTTATGTTCGTTGATAGAGGTTTCAAGATTCAGTATTTGTGGCGCCAGCTCGCTTCTTGTCTCCACGCCGGCAATAGAATATTGCTCACGTAAAATATCCAAGTCTTCTTGCATTTTGCTAAGGTTATTGCTTAGCGAACGCATTTCGGCAAGCATTTGCAGCGATTTTTGACTTTTAAATTCGCTGACATTGCTATAAATCAATGTATCGTTTATAATAAAATTGAGTGGAACATCGCTTATTGCTTTTCCGGGCAGTTCCAGTTCAATTCCTTTTGGACTCATTGTGTTGCCGATTTTCTCTTCATTATTTCTCGGAAAACTTACAACAACAGATTTCAGTGATTTCCGGAATGATTTCAAACGAGCTACGTTTCTTATATATTCATCGTCCTGATCTTTAATAAGCTCTTTGCTTTCGTTTACGGCAAATAGGTAGAGCATCACTTTATTTTCTTTTTGATAACGGTCGGAAGCAAACCAACCGATATTGGCTGCTTCGTCAATTACCATCATGTAATCGTTGTAAGGAGAATTGAAGGGCATCCCTACATTTTCCGGATTAAAGTAACGGTTTTCGGCAGGAATGTAGCGACTGACAAATATATCGTAACCACCAAGAGAACCTTCTCTGTCGGAAGCAAAATAGATCGTTACGCCGTCGGACATTATAAAGGGATAGTTTTCGTTGGCTTCCGAATTAATTCCTTCTTCAATAAGCGTGGATTTCGACCATCCGCTCAAGAGTTTGAATGAACTGAAAATATCCATTTGACCTTGATTGTCGTCTGAAAAATAGAGCTTATTACGCCGTTCCGGAGTATAGAAAACACGATCGTGTTTTCTTCCTTTTTGTGAAATCTGATCTTGTTCGACTGCGCCTATTTCGGGATTTATTTTGTAATACGAAAGAAAATTTCGCTTATCGACAGTAATGCTGTCAATAATTGAAATATCTTTCACCCGCTTTATAAAATTGGCGCCAATATGAGCCTGATTAAGCTTTTTATATATCTCCAATTTTTTTTCATCGTTTTCAGCTAAAGTTTCCGCATACATATCGAAGCTTTCAATCGATTCTTCGAAACGATAAGTGTCGAAATAGAGATTAGCCAAATAAAAATTCCGCATTGCTGTCTTGGTATCAGATTCCAAGAAATAGGCAATAGCCTCTTCGTAATATCCTAATTCGTAGCAGCAACGTCCGCATTTATATTTGAGGAGCTGATTTTTTGGTTTGCTTTTTAATAATGTTTTATAAACATCTAATGCTTTTTCGTATTCGCCTTGATTGAAAAATTTCTCACCATCGCTCACCGTCTTGCTTTGTGCAAAAGTAGAAAGGGATGTAAGAAACAAGATGTTTACAAATAAAATTTTAATCCAAATAAAACTATTTTTTCCGTTCTTAAAAAGTGAAAGTCTGTTTAATTTAATGCTCATCATATAGCTGGTAATGATCTGAATGAAAAATAGAAGTTATTGATTTGTACTAGGTCTTATAATTGATTTACTTTTTCTTCTAATTTACTAGCTTCCGTGTCGGCTTTTTTGTATAGTTCGTCAGCTCTTTTCTTGGCTTCGTCCACCAATAACTGCCCCGATACTTCTGCTGTTTTCTTGGTTATCGGGTTGCTGGCTTTGTTTATTAATTGCGTTTTTTGCTTTTCGGCTTCAGCTACCAGCTTTTCGCCAGCGGCTTTTGCTTCCGCGCGTAACTTATCGCCTTGCTTTTTCGCTTCTTGCACGGCAGCCTCCTTTTGTTTTTTTAGTTCCGCTTCCGCCTTTGCTTTAGCGTCGTCAATTTGTTTATCTACTTCCGCTTTTACATTAGTTTTGGCGTCATCAATCAAGGTGTTTACGGTTTCCGAAAGGTCGAGTTTTACGCTTGGTTTGGTAAATGTTCCTCCGATGGTGAATCCAACGGTGGAGAATTTACCTAGATTCAACTCGCTTGGCAGCTGAGCTTTTCCCTTGTAAGACAGCGTTTGGTCTAATCCGGTAGAGCCGCTTAAATTCATCTTTACATTTCCTGCTTTGATGTCGAAAGGTTTTGTTGTAAGCCGTCCGTCTTTTATCGAAAATAAAAGCGAAAGATCTTTTAAGGACAAAGAAGATAATTCCGGTTTCTTCAAACCCGAAGCCAAAGCCGTTAATGCCGGTACTTCCGCCAAACTTACAGACTTTGTCGAGAAAGATCCATCTGCCAGTATAGAAGCCAAATCGGGCATCATATCTTGTTTTAGTAGCGAATTGAAAGACATTTTGGTAGAGAATTTCCCCAAGGCTTTATTAAATATAGGGGCGATTTTTTGTAAGGATTGTACTTGATTGAAAATTTCGGTAAAAACCACTTCGTTGATCGAAAAGTCCATATTCATAAAAGGTTTCTTCAAATCAGCCGTGCTGTATGTCCCGTTTAATCCCAAACTTCCACCAAAAGCTTGCATATTCATATTCTGAAATTTCACTTCTCCATTTGCTACTTTCAATACACCTTTCGCGTCGGCAAAGTGCATCTTGTCGTAAAGTAATTCCTTGATATTGGCTTGCAGAGTGAAATCGATGTTCTTAGGAACTTCGATAAGCGAAAGCGCTTCTTCCTCCGTGCTGGCTTCTTCTGTTGGCACATCGGACATAAAATCGCTTATGTTTAAATGACTCGATGTGATGTTAAGTTGTCCTTTCAGCGTTTGGTCGTTCAGCGCATAGGCTACAAAGTTTTCGAGTTTTCCATTGGCTTGAATATCGTTTTTGCCGATTTGGACTTGCAGTGTGGACAGGTCAACATAGCGATTGTTGAATGCCAAATTGGCTTTCGGAATGCTGACATCTTGCGGCATCGAAGCCATTTTTAGCAATAAATCGTTGATGGACATATTGCCGCCAAAGCTAAATTTATCGAACTGATTTTTTTCGTAGTAAGACATCCGTCCGGCTAAATTCAAATCGAGATTGAAAATTCCGTTCAGATTCATACCTTCTTCAAGCGGATAAATTTCCTTTATCATGCCCAAATCCAATTTTCCTTTGGCGTTGAGCTTCAGGTCGGGGTCGGAGAGGGGATAAGCCACTCGTGCCGATGCCGAGAAAGGATTGCCGCCCATGTTAAACGCAAATTTAGGAATATCCACCACCGTTAAATCCAAATCGCCGCCCGGATTGGCAACTTGCAATCCGATATTGATGCCTTGAAGCGATTTTGGCAAGGCGGGATATTGAAACCATCCGTCGCTTACAGCCAGTTTCAAATCGAAGGCAGGATAATCCTCGCCAATCATTTTACCTTTAACAAAAGCATCTAAACTAACTTTTCCGTCGGCTTTGAGACTTTCAAATTCGGTGGCGTAAATTGCCGGAACGAGGGAAAGTATTGACTTAAAGTCAACATCGCCGGCGTTGAGCTTTATATCCATATCGAAACCTTCGGGATCGAGCATTTGAAACCATCCGGCAAAAGAGAAGGAAATGGCATTGAGGCGCGAGGAGTTTTCGCTGAAGGTAAAGATAAAATCGTTCAGGTTCGCGTTGATGTCGGCTTTGATATCGGCACTTGCTTTCGACAGATATTCAACTCCTTCCATCCAAAAACTAATAGCTTTTGCCTGCGCTTGAGTGCGCAGCAGCGAACTGTCGGCGGATAAATCGCCCGATGAAGTTAGCGAAAGTCCCAATATCTCGAACTTCATATCGCCCTCATCGTCTTTATAAGTGAAATCACCTTGTTTGAGACTCACATCTTTCAGTTTGAAATTGAAGCTCATTGCCGAAGTGTCGGCTTCCTGTTCCGTTTCGTCTTCCTTCATAATGTCCCAGTTGGCACTTCCATCGGGCAGCACGTGAAGAAAAATTTGCGATTTTCCCAAAGCAAGCTTTTCGATTTCGTAACCGCTGTCAGAAAACAAGCTCTTCAGATTGATAACAAAATTAATATCTTCACTGAAAAGCAGGGTATCCTTCTCGAAAGCTTCAGTTCCGGTTATTTGTAAATCCTTCAAAGTGAAGGATGCATTCGGAAAATTGCGAATGAAACTCATGCTGAAGCCTCCGAAGTCAACTTTCGCAGTTAGCATATTATTGATTTCGTCTTTTGCCAACTTGGTAATTTTACCTTTAAAAGCAAAAGGCAACACTAATAAAACAACAAAAAATCCGACAATAACGGATAACGTTACGATAATACCTTTTTTCATAATGGATACATAAAAACAGCCTCTCCCCCCGCCCTCTCCTCAGGAGAGGGGGCTTGTGGGCAGTGAGGTGCATTGTTTTTTATTAAATTATAGTTTTGCTCTCCCTAAAGCCTCCCTTTTCGGGGAGGTTTGGGCGGGCTTTATTTCTTTTTGCTGCTACCTTTTCGGCGTGCCAGAATATCGTTATAACGCTTGATAACGACATTTAGTTCCGTTACTGTTTTGGCGTATTTCGCTTCGCCGTTGAAAATAATAGCCGCGTTTTGCTATAAGACTGTTCTATTCTCTATTGAGGCTTTACACTTTCCTTAGCACCATTGCTGTGCGTGCGGGGATGTAGAATTTCAGCCATTCTTTGCTTCCCGGCTCTTCGGGGTCGAATTGGGTAAGATGAATTACCTC
>DAIOHI010000180.1:0-5636 GCA_036744815.1 Paludibacteraceae bacterium | reverse complement strand
TGTTGCACGGCTGAATACATCTGGAAATACCATCGTATATCATTCACCTGCGGTAAATTGTTTTTTGTAGAACGCCAATACTTTATTCGGATCATTCACTCCATAAGCAAGCGAATAAACAGGAACTAATTCCCAAGCATTGGCAGTTGCCCAAGCTTCGGCATTTGCCGGTTTTTCAGCCGTAGCAAGCATGGCATATACTGTTCCGGTTTGAGCTGCTTTAATTTCATAAGAAGGAGCATCGCCCATCCCCTCGAATCCCGGAGGTGTATAACCTGAATTTGCGCTTATTTTCAGATATTTCCATCCTGTAAAAGCATCAGGAATTGCTTCAAAAGGGAAATCTCTATTTCGGAATATTTGTTTTCCTTGTTCAAAATCTTCAATAATATAGTGATTTCCTGTAACTTCCAAGCTTGGATATACTTCATTATTCTTTTTGAAGTAAGCTATATAGTTCAAATTTTTATCACCTACAACGGTCGGAGAATAAGTCGCATCAGTTGACATTTGTACTTGATTTAACATCCAACCGACAAATATATAATCAGGATTAGCTGTTGCCTGCAAATTCAATATTTGACCCGGCGAATAATATCCATTTGCAGAAGAGCCTATAGTACTTCCTCCCTCTGTCGGATAAGTAGACAAGGAAAACGTAACCGGTTGCAACGAATTATTTGCCAATTCAAAATCATCAAACATAAAAGTGGCTGGATCATTACTTGTAGGATTGCCCCAATTGCAATCAAATGCAATAGATAAATAGTTTAATTCTTGTCCTATATAGTTTTTTAAATCTACTACAACAGACTGCCATGTTCCAGTTTGCGATAGTTTGTTGTCGTAAACAATTTTTCCATCAGGAGTGTTATTGACAGCAACACGAAAGCTATTAGGCTGAACAGAGCGATAAGCCTTAAACTTAAGATAGCGTTGATTATCAGTAATAGTAATCGGATTATTCATCACTAAGTAAACAAAATTTCCCCACCAGTTGGGCGTTGTTACGTTATTTATAGCTTTCAAACTTTTATTTGAAACATTAACTCCGGTTTTATCTATATTATCACGAATGGCAGGTTCTTCGGTAAAATAAGCAGCTGTATAAGCCTCTTGTGTTGTAGAAATAGTGAGTAAATCAGCAGTACCATTGTTTTCGAAAGTTGCTAACACTTGTGATACTGGAGCTATTGCTTGAGTTGGAGCAATTTCAGTTGTACTCGATGCTGTGATGGTAAGTTTAAAAGCATCCGTTTCAATAGCTGTTAAATCGCTAATCCCGATATTGAATTTTGGTGAAATCGTAGATATTGTTGAATTACGAAATACTATGTAACCGCTTGTATTCAACGCTGTAAAGCTAATTTCTCCTGTTTGAGCATTTGTTTGAGCATCTAAAGTCGTTGTATAAACAGCATTACTCCAAGCGGTAGCTTTTCCGGTTGTTGGTAGGGTTGCTACAAAAACATCGGCTACATCTGTATCCGCTGCATTTTGTGTGTATGTAAACTGGAATTTATAAGTAGCACCAACGGTAAGTCCGGTTACACTATAACTAACTTGCTTTACATCTGCTACGTTAACTAATTTAAACGCACCATTGACATGATTGTTTTCTTTATTACAATAGAGATATTGTCCGTTTGACACATTATCTGAAGCTAAATAAGTGCTTGTTTTAACTTTTAAGCGCAAATTATTCACATCGGTTCCTTCTATAGTCCATTTGGAATGATCTCCATTAATAGTATTTTGGTAGATAGTGGTCCAAGCATTAGCGGTAGATCTATTTAAATACATCTCTGCTGCATTCTTAATATAATAAGTATTTGCATCTCCGGTAGAAATGAATTCAAATTTTTGAGCATCAACGTATGCCGCGTTAGCGACAATTGGCTGTGTTCCATTTGCACCAATTACCAATTGTGATGAGGGTAAGTTTTGAACAATATAATACTTTACTCCAGACTCTGGAGTAAACGCAGCCTGCAAACTCCAAAAAGCAGTGAGTAAAAAACAAAAAATAGTAAAAATCGGTTTTTTCATGGATAAAAAATTTTAATGGTTAATGAAAGAGTGTTTTCATGATACAAATGTATCTTTACAATAAAAAAATGTTGTTCATATTTTATTCAAAAACCGTCTAATTATTATTCATCAATCAGATCATGTACAATAACAACTGATTATAAACACATTAAAAAGACAGTATAAACTAATGGAGATATTGAATAAAGCATGGATTAAATTGTCGGATAAGGTCTTGATGAATTAAAAATATTTACAAAAGCGTTAGTGCAATATATTTTAGTCTTTTATAAATTTCCAGTTTCCTTTTCCTTCCAGTTCTAATACGTAATAACCTTTGGGAAGTTCGCTCACATTTAGTGAATTCACTATGCTAGATTTCATAATCTGCTTTCCCATAAAGTCGTAAACACAAATTTTCATCGGAATAGATTCCGAATTTTGAACGAACAACATTTCTTTAACTGGATTAGGATAAAGAATGAAATTTTCTGTTACCGAAAATTCTTCTTTTCCACTACTTGTGGGCTTCACGGTAATAGAAAGTTCTGTACTTTTAACTTCTCCGTTAGCAACAATGGCGCAAAGCACACTCGACACACCAGCTTGGTAAGCAAAACATTCACCTTTCGTATTCATGCGTAAAACATTTCTGTCAGAAGAATAAAAAACAAGCTGATTTTTATCTAATTCATAACGACTTCCATCTGTCATTAAAGCTTCTACACTAAAACTCCCCTTTGAATTTTCATCGTATTCATCCGAACTAAATTGAAGTACAATCTCATCCAAGTCAACAACTGTTATTTCAATCTCGTCTTCTTTCACATCACGTTCCATATAAGTGCATTTCACTTTTACGATAGCATTACCAGCTTTCTTAGCGATGATACTTCCATAAGGATTTATTTCCAATATTGACTCGTCGCTTACGACAAACTCCTTCGTTAAAAAAGCAAGATCAGGTTCCGTTCCGTCGCTCATAAGCGCTAACACTTTAGTTCCGGAAGCTTCACCGGCTCTCAATGTTGTTTGATATGCTGTTAAATCAACTGAAACCAGCGAGTATGCTTCGACTGTCAAACTTTGTGTTTTTGTTAATTCCACATTGCGCAGATTTACTTTTACCATTATTTGCACCACACCGTCCTGCAGAGTCTGTATATTTCCATTATCATCAATAGCTGCGATGTTTTCGTCAGATGAAGTATAAGTAATCAACGCCTTTGTCAAATCGGCATCTGAATTATCTGACATCTTTCCTGTTACGGACAATCGCGTACTTTCCATAGCTTTAATAGGATTTTTATCGAAAGCCAAACCTATTGAAGTCAAATCTGGTAAATCTGAATCTATTTTTGAAGCAAGAAAGATAGAATAACTTTTTTCTAAAATAAGATAAAGACTGTCTATTTCATCTATTGTAATATTCTGATTATTTATTAAACTCTGAGCCGAAACTAAATCTGCATTAAGTTTATCGTAAGCGTAGGACGGATATTCTCCATTAGAAGTTCCATTTTCGGCAGTATTATAAGCGGTTTCTGCTTTGTTATACAATTCCAGCAATTGAGTTTTTCCGATTGGTCGATAAGCATCACCCGGCTTATATGCGATGGATGAAATAAGTATTTCAGAATTACCGGATGTGTTGATTTTACCAAATCTCAAATAATTTTTACCCGATAATTGTGTTAGTTCCATATCATCGAAAGTAATTTTAAACCTGCCATCGCCCGTCCATCCATTGTGATAATAAATATCGGCATAAGTCGTATTTTCACCTGTTGTAAATTCGCAAGTGTATTGTTTCCAGCCACCCGACACATTCAAATATCCGACTTGAGCTCCATCCACCCAAACTCCTCCATTCATCGTTGTTTGTCCCCATGCGCTCACTGTCGTCAGTTTAGCCCAATACGACAAGCGGTATGTAGAATTTGGCTGAACAGGGATTCTACTCATAAAACGTCCGTTCCAATTATTATCCCATTCTAAAGCTTTTGTTCCGGAATGCACTTGATTTCCGGCAGATCCTGTTATCACATCAAATATTGTATATCCATCTTTTTCCCAATAAGATTGAAGTGTTTCGTTTGTGGAATTCTCAAAACCATTATCTTCGATCACATCTTCGCGCTCCAAATCAACCGACCCGATCCATTCTGCATTTTTATAAATATCAGCATATTCGTTCCCCACAGCAATACGATACCGGGCTTTCGTCGAATTATCCATATTGTCCTTAATTACCGAATCAATTGTTTTTTGCGAATTAATATGATCTTCAAATATATTAACATAAGCACGTTGCCCATTATCGCTTCTAACATCAATACCCAAAGCACCTGAATCATCAACGGAAGCAACAAATTCCAAAGCAAACTTCTGATTTCCGGGATTAAAATCGCTGCCGCTTAAAGTATAAATAACATTGGCTCCATCAGAACTTTTTATAGAAAGTCCATCGGCATTAATCTCGATTCTACTTTTAGATAATTCTATGAAAGATGAATTCCATCGAGGAGCAGACATATCCGGCTTCAATCGCCCATTATATATTATATCATTTGTCAATGAAGAATATTGCCCGTCTGCTAGACTTTGTCCGTTTATGAGGCTGATTCCTAACAAACAGAACCCAAAACTTATTATAAATTGTTTCATTTTTTGAGATAGGATTTCTAATTGTTGCATAAGATTATTTTTTACTTCTGAACGGAGCTACCGGATATCCATCAGTAGTAAATAAATTAGGTTCGCCGTAATCAAGCCAAAAGTAGCGTACACTCGCAGGTTCGCTTATCTGATCCGACCAAACCAATATAGTATTGCCTTCAATTCGAGCTTCTGCCGAACGGTAAACACCGTCTGAAGCAGCTATTTCGAAATAATAAGGACTTTCTCCGTTTGTCAGCTTAAGTCCTTTTTCGGCATAATCAAAAAATACCCGCATCTTGCTGTCTTCACGCTTTACTTCTCGAAATAAAGGACTACTGTAAGTAAAATCCGTTTTTCCATACACTTTTGCCAAAGCTAAATCACCTAAACGTGTTCCTACCGGATATTTATTTTTAGGATGAATATCTCCATTGTCTCCTACATCTGTAGTCACAACCATACCTGAATTAGTCATTGAAGCAGCGATATTTTCTTGTATTTCACGAAACACTTTCCAATCGCTCGAAAACGATGTCAACTGCACCAAATAAAACGGAAGCTGTCCATCGTTAAAATCCGCACGCCATCCTTCAACCATCGCATTCAACAATTTCGAATAATATCCTTGACGACTTACATTGTTTTCTCCTTGATACCAAATAACTCCGCTCACTTTATAAGGAATAATAGGATTGATCATTCCGTTGTATAAGCATCCTGCCGGACGGCTTGCATCGGTATAAGATGCGTTTACATCCGGCATTCCGGCAACAATCGACTTCTTCGTCCATTCTTCGGCGTTCGTTCCTCCTTCGTAAACACCAATCATCCCAACAGGTACATTCAACTCTTGTTGCAATCTCCGCGCAAAATAATACCCAACTGCACTGATGTGCTGCATATTACCGCTTATAACTCCTGATCGCCATGAACTTGTCTGCCCT
>DAIOHI010000179.1:0-5744 GCA_036744815.1 Paludibacteraceae bacterium | reverse complement strand
GATATTTATAAGGAGCAGTAACTTGCTTCACATGCTCCTGAATCTCTTTTACCAAAGCCTCGCTTGCTTTATCTTTATAATCTTTAGCTAAAATGATGGTCGCTTTTACTACCTGTCCGCGAATTTCGTCGGGAACACCCGTAATAGCACATTCCACTACGGCGGGATGCGTCATCAGCGCGCTTTCTACTTCGAACGGTCCGATACGGTAGCCCGAACTTTTAATCACATCGTCAGCCCGCCCAACGAACCAAAAATAACCGTCTTCGTCGCGCCAAGCTACGTCGCCGGTGTAGTAAATATTGTCCTTCCAAGCTTCGTTGGTTAATTCCGCATTACGGTAATAACCTTTAAACAAGCCCGGAGGATAGCTTTTGTCTGTACGGATAATGATTTGCCCTTGTTCGCCCGATTCTGCTGAGCGTCCGTCGGGAGTCAACAAATCTATGTCGTAATGAGGACTGGGTAAGCCCATCGAACCGGGTTTCGGCTCTACCCAAGGCGATGTGAAAATGCTTACTGTTGTTTCGCTTTGTCCGTAACCTTCGCGAAGTTTGATACCTGTTAATTTATGGAATTGCTCGTACACAGCAGGATTCAATGCTTCGCCTGCAATCGTGCAATATTCCAACGACGACAGATCATATTTTGTAATATCCTCGCGAATCAAGAAGCGGAAGATAGTAGGAGGCGCGCAGAGTGAGGTAATACGATACTTTTCAATCATCGCTAACATATCGGCAGGAGTGAATTTTTCGTGATCGTACACAAATACGCAAGCGCCCACAATCCATTGTCCGTAAAGTTTTCCCCAAACAGCTTTCAACCAGCCGGTATCGGCAATGGTCAAGTGCAAACTATCTTCATGTAAATTGTGCCAATATTTAGCCGTAATAATATGCCCAAGCGGATATAGGCAATCGAGCAACACCATTTTAGGATTCCCTGTTGTACCCGATGTGAAGCTGATGATCAGTGGATCTTCGTTTTTAGCAACTCCTTGTAAAGGCGTAAATTCAGCAGCGTTCTCGATTCCAGCATGAAAATTCTCCCATCCTTCGGGAATGTTTGGTCCTACGCAAATCAAGGTTTTTACACTTGGCGACTCAGGCATTGCATCGCTGATGTGCGTTGTAATCACTTCTTCGCCTACTGCAATAATGGCTTTTATGTCGGCTGCATTATTGCGATAAACAATGTCTTTTTTTGTCAATAAATGTGTGGCGGGAATAATTACCGCGCCTATTTTATGAAGGGCAATAATGGTAAACCAAAATTCGTAACGACGTTTAAGTATCGCCATCACGATATCGCCTTTGCCAACTCCTAGGCTTTGAAAATAGGCTGCCGTTCGGTCGCTTTCTCGCTTTATGTCGGCAAAAGTAAATTCGCGACATTCGCCTTTGTCGTTTGTCCATAAAAGGGCTTTTTTGTTTGGTTCACGCTTTGCCCATTCGTCCACAATATCGTAGGCGAAGTTAAAATTCTCAGGGATATTAAGTTGATAATTGGATTTGAAATCGTCCCAGTTTTTGTATTCTGTTTTAGTTAGAAATTTATCTATCATAGGTCTAATTGTTTCCGAATTACATAATTATCGCCAAAAAGCGTACTTTTTCCCCATTCAAAGCTTTCATTCCGTGAGGTTTCGATGAGTCGAAATAAATGCTGTCGCCTTCGTTGAGTGTGATTTCATTTCCGGCAATGCTCAGCAATAAACTTCCTTCCAACACGAGGTTAAATTCCTGTCCCGGATGGGTGTTCAAATGAATCGGATTGTCGTTCGGCTCTACACTAACTTCGAAGGGTTCAGCTTTTGATCCTTTGAAACCGTGCGCTAAGGATCGGTATTTATATGCTTTACTTCGTTCTACTTTTACTCCTGTTCCTTTTCGGGTAACAAAAAAAGCATTAGCACGAGCTTCATCGCCCGAAATAAGTGCGGAGATTTCCACGCCAAATGTTTGTGCCACTTGGAACAAAAAGTTCATCGGAATATCCGAATTGCCCGATTCGTATTTCTCGTAATTTGATTTTTCGATGCCGATTTTCGAAGCGGCTTCTTCGATAGAAAGCTCTAAAGCATCGCGTAATCCACGTAGGCGTTCGGCAATTTGTTTTATTTGTTCATTCATAATGAAAGTGTTTTTGATATAAAGCTTGCAAATATAAAGAAATAATTGAATAATAAAGCGAATTGTTTTAGCACAATAAGTTTTATAGACTTATTCCTTCTGTATTTTAAATCAATAGAATTCAGATAGATTTTACGATGAAAATAAAGAAAAATATTCTATCTATAAATTGAGCTTAGAAGTAAATCGAATGCGTTGAATATATATCCTTATCTTTAAAAGACCTATCTTTGTATTTTCCTTTTTCTAACCTAATTACTTGATTTATGTTTTCGAAGTTAAAATTCTATTATTCTTTTGTTATTGTTCTTTCAGTTTTATTTGTTGGTTGTGAGCAAGTTAATGAATTGACAGATACGACAGCTATCGATAAATTTGAAGTTATTGATCTCTCTCCCTCGAATATCCAACTGGGCGAAATTGTATTGAACAAAGACACGGTTATTATTCCAGTAATTCGAGGAAAAGGGCTGTTTCCAATGACTCTCAGTGTGAAAATTACTCCTTCGTCAAATACAGACAAAGTCTTGTTTGGTAAAAGTTTCGATTCCTTCGAAAACATTCCTTTCACCTTGGAAGATGTTGAATTGAAAAAATTCTATTTGATATCGAAAAGCGGAAAAGCAAATCCCTATTATTTGAAACTAAAAATATCCGACCAAAGCGAGAAAAACGATATTTTGTTTTTTCGAAGCAATTCTTATCCTAAAATAGCTCCGGTTTCTTATATTAATTATGCAGAAAGAAAAATTAATGTTCTGCTTTTGAAATCGCTTGCTTTTCCTTTCGAGTTTCCGGTTAAGATTCAGCTGGTAGATAGTGCCAGCCTGTTTTATAAGAACGAACTTGTGTCTGAGAATGACGGAATATGGAATCCAAAACTAACATTTGCATCGCTAGATTCAACACAAACATTGGTTGTAAAAGCGCAGGACTTAAAACCAAGTAATTGGATTGTTAGTCTGAAACAAATAGAGGAAGTGGACGAAAATACTTCTGAAAATATACTTAAGTTAGTTACTGTAAATAAAATTAATCCGGAGATAAATAACGAAGGAATGGCAATTTACAGCACTGAAATTAAGGATGATTCTGTTTTCTTTAATTTGCGTATTGACTCGGAAGATATTCTTTTCGAAAACATGCAGATTGCTCCTAATGTGGAATTGAACAAAAATAGTCAAATGTTGAGGCTGGCTAAAGGTCAGTTTGTTAACTTTACAAATCTTCAGACTGTTTTTAGCGATACAATCATAGATAATTTTTCCGGCAACTACAAAGTTTGGCATTTCAAAGTGAAAGCTTATGGCATTCAAAACATGACGGATGTGACGAAGTTTGATTTCACCTATCGCGATAATTATAAAGACGGAAAAAAAACTTTGATAGGAAGTCCAATTATCGACAATTTGAAGGCGGAAATCACTCTTCCTTTGGAAGTTTATTTTACTTCAGGTATTTATTGGCCCCTAAATCTGTTTTTTGTAAGCACTAACAGTATCAGCCTGTCGAAAAACGCGAAACAAGATTTGATAACTTCCAGTCAATTGGAAGTACAGTTTGCCAATATTGATGATGTGAAAAGCTTTGATGTTACCTACACCGATCCTGTTACGAAAACGCAAACGGCACGGACATGGAATATCAAACTGAAAAAAGCTACAGTTGCTTCTAGCGAAAATAAAGTGTTGGAATTTAAAGTGAAATCATCTTCCATTGTTTTTGCAAATGAGCTGCTTGGAGCTATAAACGATGTTGATAATACGATCATATTATCGGCTAACGAAGCAATTTCCTATCCTTGGCGTTTTATTCCTGAAATCACTGTTTCGCAATACGCAAGTGTTGACGGCATAGAATCCGGAGATATGTTGGAGTTTAAATCGGCTGACGATGCCTTGACTTTTGATGTTCTGGCTCAAGATGGAAGCCGAAGAGAGTGGAAAATAATTTTCCGAAACTCGGTGCAACTTCTTAATTCTGATTTTGAGTATTGGTTGAACAATGGAAATATCGATCCAATGCCCGGAGTAGGACGAGGCTGGTGCAGTGCCAATGCGAAAATAGGAAATATGGGTGTTGCCGGAACGAATAAAGTGGAACACAACGGAGGCTATGCTGCGGAAATGACAACAGAAGTAACTCCTTCATCGGGCTTGGGACCCAAAAATCTGATGACTTCCGGAGCCTTATTTTTAGGACGATTTACAATAGATATAAATCAATTGAATAAACCCAAAATGATGACTTTCTTTGGAGTTCCATTCTCTGTTGCTCCAAAGCAGCTGAAATTAGACCTGAAATATATGCCGGCTGCAACGTTGCAAAAATCGGAATGGGAAAAAGGCTCAGGCATAAGTGCAGTATATAAACTGGAAACGATTTCCGGCGAAGACGAAGGACATATTTGGATAGAATTGTTGCATTATACCGGAAATGATTTGTCGGCATACGAATATCATGGAGATCCGAAGGATGATATAGTTGTATTGGCGCGTGGCGAATATACGCCTACTAAAGGAGAAAACACCGATTGGTCGCGCGTTGCCATTGATATTACGAAAAATGAAAATTTTGCCAAATATAAAGCGACTCACATTGTAATAGCTATGGCGTCGAGCAAAAGAGGAGATGAATTTATCGGCGGTATAGGAAGTAAGCTGACGGTAGATAATGTAGAATTAGTTTATTAAAATAACCTGTGAAAGATAAAATTATGAAAGCTAAATATATTTCATTAAATCTGTTTTTGTGTTTTGCTGCTTTGTTTTCGAGCCTAAAAGCGGAGGAAAATTTTACCGCCTGGCAGTTTTCCTTAAATATACAAACGGGAACCGATATAGGTGGTGCTGTACCTTATCCCTTGAAAAACATTCCCTCTCCTTTTAATGCTTATCCGCAGCTGCGTCCGATGCTTGGAGGCGTTCTATCAATGAATTTGGTTGATAATTTTGCATTGGCGGCAGAGTTGAATTATAAGCGCATACAAATGAATGCCGATGCTCGGGTCGAAAATCAACGTTTTAAAATGGATGCTTCGAGCATGTATTTTACCGGAACAGCCAAGATGGAGATGGATTTTACAATGCTTGAAATTCCTTTATATGTGAAATATCAATTTAGCAAAGGAGTTAATCGAATTCTTTTGGGCGGATATTATTCGCGTGTACTAAGTGGAAAATTTATAACGATTCCCACTAAAGGTTTTGCTGCCGAAGAACCTGATTTTGTCGATTTGGAAGATATGTCGGGAGTAGTGATGGATTTTTCGACCGATTTGGACAAATGGGATGTCGGCGCTATTATTGGTTATGAACGTAAATTGATTGACCGACTGAATCTTGGCATTCATTTTTCAATGGGATTCAAAGATGTTTTTAAGCCTTCGACAGATTATTTCGATTATAATATGCTCCACATGCGGGGTTCTATAAAAATTGCCTATCAATTGTTTGATTTAAAATAGCAAGACAAAAAAGCAGCTGAATTCAAAAATCTATGAATTATGCTAATTAATACAAAAAAATTATAGCTAAACAGTTTGCGAATGGTTTCCGATGGCTTACGAATAGAAGCTTTAGAGTTTGGATTAAATTAGCTTCAGGAAAT
>DAIOHI010000178.1:0-5770 GCA_036744815.1 Paludibacteraceae bacterium | reverse complement strand
GAATTTTGGAAAGTTAAAGGTTGCCCTTTGGCTGCCGCTTTACGACAAAAATTTAAGAAAAGCGAGAAGCCTTCGAGAAAGTTTCAATGCGTTTTCAGCGAGGAGTTATTGAAAAATCAAGGATTCAATTCATCTTGCGGAACCGAAAAGTGTCTTTGTCCGAAATCGAAAGAAGCTCCGGGCAATCCTGATTTAGCCAATCATGAATGGTGCAGCAGCAAAGCCCAGATAAACGGAACGGTGGCTCACACCACCGCTATATTCGGATTTACTTTAGCCGGATTGGTTATGCAATCCTTACAAAAGAAAGATTCGACCGTTTTATCGGGAGAAAATTAATCCCAATTCAAAATTACTTTACCGCAAAGTCCGCTTTCCATCGCATCGAAGCCTTTTTGGAAGTCATCAATCGAGAATCGGTGCGTAATAATAGGTGATAAATCGATACCAGAAATCAGCATTTGTTCCATCTGATACCAGGTTTCCCACATTTCGCGTCCGTATATTCCTTTTAAGGTCAAAGCTTTGAAAATAACTTTACTCCAGTCGATTCCTGTTCCATCGGGGAGAATTCCCAAGAGTGATATTTTGGAACCGTTGTACATCGCGTCAAGCATTTCGTTGAAAGCTTTTGGAGCACCCGACATTTCCAGTCCGATATCAAAGCCTCGCATTTTTAAATCTTTTATAGCTTGCGTAATGCTTTCGCCTTTCGATGGATTAATGGTCAGCGTTGCGCCCATTTTCTTTGCTATTTCGAGGCGGTAATCGCTCAAGTCGCTTACAACGATATATCGGGCTCCTGCAAATCGGGCAATTGCTGTTGCCATCGAGCCAATCAGTCCGGCACCGGTAATCAATACATCCTCACCGATAACGGGAAAAGATAAAGCGGTATGAGTTGCATTTCCGAAAGGATCCATAATCGTTGCCATTTCGTCGGAAATACGCGGATCGAGATGAACTACATTTTCAGCCGGAAGCGATAGATATTCAGCAAAAGCGCCATCACGGTTTACTCCGATTCCGATGGTGTTTTCGCAAACGTGAAGTTTACCTCGGCGGCAGTTGCGGCAATGTCCGCAAGCGATATGTCCTTCACCCGTTACGCGGTCGCCAATTTTGACGTTTTTCACGCCTTTCCCTTTCTCCACTATTTCGCCTACGTATTCGTGCCCGATTGTCATCGGGGTTTTAATCGTTTTTTGCGACCAAGCATCCCATTCGTAAATATGCAGGTCGGTACCACAAATGGCGTTTTTCTTTATTTTAATCAAAACATCGTTGACACCAACATGTGGGATGGGTATATCTTCCATCCATAATCCTTTTTCGGGACGGACTTTTACTAATGCTTTCATTTTATTTGGATATTGATTTATCTGTTTAAATTCTATTTAATTACTGCAAATTCTTTTCCTACTTTTATAAAGGCTTCGATGCATTTGTCCAAATGTTCCGTTTCGTGGGCTGCCGAAAGCTGAATGCGGATACGCGCCTGTCCTTTTGGCACAACGGGATAGTAAAATCCGGTAACGTAAATGCCTTCATCCGACAAACGAGCGGCAACATCTTGCGAAAGTTTTGCATCGTAAAGCATAACAGCACATATTGCCGATTGGGTTGGTTTGATATCGAATCCGGCAGCCTTCATACGAGTGATAAAGTATTCGGTGTTTGTATGCAGTTTTTCTTGCAAATCATTACTGCCTTTTAGTATTTCGAAGGCTTTTACCCCAGCCGCTGCAACCATCGGCGGGATAGAGTTGGAGAATAAATAAGGACGTGAACGCTGACGAAGCATATCGATGATTTCTTTTTTACCTGTGGTAAATCCTCCTATTGCCCCTCCAAAAGCTTTGCCTAGCGTACCGGTAATAATTTCTATTTTTCCGCGCAAGTTGTAAAGTTCGCTAACTCCACCTCCTGTTTTTCCAACTACGCCGGCAGAATGCGATTCATCTACCATTACCAAAGCATTATATTTTTCCGCCAAAGCATATATTTTATCAAGTGGAGCTACATTTCCGTCCATTGAAAATACGCCATCAGTTACAATAAGGCGAAAACGCTGCGCTTGCGATTTTTTCAGTTGATCTTCCAAATCATTCATATCGGCATTTGCATAGCGATAACGTTGCGCTTTACATAAACGCACACCGTCAATGATGGAAGCATGATTGAGAGAATCGGAAATGATCGCATCTTCTTCCGAAAGCAGAGGCTCAAAAACTCCGCCATTGGCATCGAAGCAGGCGGCATATAGAATTGTGTCTTCTGTTCCAAAATAATCGGAAATAGTCTTTTCTAAAGTTTTGTGCTGATCCTGCGTGCCACAAATAAAGCGAACCGAAGACATACCATAGCCTCTTTCGTCCAAAGCTTTTTTTGCGGCTTCTTTCAATGCCGGATGATTCGAAAGTCCTAGGTAGTTGTTGGCGCAAAAATTGATTACCTCCTTAGCACCCGCAACTCGAATTACTGCATCTTGAGGCGAAGTGATAATTCGTTCGTGTTTATATAGTCCATTGTTTTGAATTTCGGACAATTGATCCGATAAAAAGGATTGAAATTCTTGGTACATAAGCCGATTTTATAGATTGATTTTACACAAACAAAATTACTAAAATTATCAGTATATATTCCTCAAGACATAGGAAAAATGCGACATCAGACTAAATTTTAAAGAAAGGTTTCTTAATTCGAAAAACTTTCCTATATTTGCAGTCGCAAAAAGTCAGGGAAGTGTGGGTGAGTGGCTGAAACCACCAGTTTGCTAAACTGACGTACGGGCAACCGTACCGCGAGTTCGAATCTCGCCGCTTCCGCGAAGCCTCAAAAATCAATTGATTTTTGAGGCTTTTTGTTTGTAAAATATTCTTAGTTGGTAACTGATGGCAAAATATACGATTTGTTTGAAAAAAAATCCCTGAAATTAAAATATTTCAAGGATTTGTCAAATTTGAAGCCGTTTAATAGTGGTACTACCAGTTGTAAAATATGCTCCCTCTATTTTTTCTTATTTTAAGTGGTTCAAAATCAAGATAACGAGGCAAAATCATAATTACACAATAGGCTCATATGTCAGAATAACTAAATCTAAATATTTGTGCTTCTTTCTCATATATACATAAAAAAAAGAAGGTTGTCTCGCTCGACAACCAATCTTTCTTGTTAACCTTAAATCTAATACTATGAAAAAATCACGATACAAAAATAAGGGACTTTTCAATATCTTCCAAATGTTTTTATCAAAACATGCTAAAAAATCATGTTTTATAACATATTTTAAAAGAAAAAACTCGTTTTAGCTTAAATTTCACTGGGTTTTAACAGTTTCGAAATCCATTAAATAGATATTTTTTTATGGAATAGCTTTAAAATATCTTTTTTGCAAATAATTCGATTACTTCCAGGTCCGATATTTTTCCATCGCCGACAGTAAATCGCAGGATTGTTTGCACTTGATGAAAACCATATTTGCCCGCTGCTCCGGGATTAATATGCAATAACTTTAATGTTTTGTCGTATTTTACTTTCAAAATATGTGAATGCCCCGAAATAAATAAATCAGGCGGCTGCTGAAAAATAAGAGGACGTAGCGCCGCATCGTATTTACCCGGATAACCTCCGATATGCGTCATCCAAACTTTTACGCCTTCGATGACAAATCGATTGTGTTCGGGAAGTTGCTGGCGGATTTCGTAACCGTCAATATTTCCCCAAACGCCTCGTGTTGGCTTGAAAGCCTGCAAACGGCTCAAAACATCGAGCGATCCCCAGTCTCCGGCATGCCATACTTCGTCGCATTCGGCAAAATATTCAAAAACACGTTCGTCCAAATATCCGTGTGTATCCGATAATAAACCTATTCGTTTCACTAGAATGAAGTTAGAAATTAGAAGTCAAAAGTTAGAAAGCTTCGGCAAAATTAAGAAATAATTGAAAACTCAGGAAAATCTTTGTTCAATACATGAAACTGAGCGTTATTCATATTATTGAAATTTGAAATTTAATGTGTATTTTTGCCCACCCAATATTTGAAATTTAATGGCGGATAAGCAAGACATACAAGACGAAGATTTGTTGGTTCAACAGGAGTTTGAAGCTCTGCTTGAGGACTATCGCAATTCGAATCATCGACAGAAGTTTGAGATCATTACCAAAGCTTTCAACTTTGCTCGTTCGGCTCATCGTGGTTTGCGTCGCCGTTCGGGAGAACCCTACATTCTGCATCCGATAGCGGTTGCTCGTATTGTGGTTCGCGAAATAGGATTGGGTTCTACGTCGATTTGCTCGGCACTTTTGCACGATGTGGTGGAAGATACCGATTACACGGTTGAAGATATCGAAAATCTGTTCGGACCAAAAATAGCGCAGATTGTTGATGGACTGACTAAAATTTCGGGAGGCGTTTTTGGTGATCGAGATTCAGCTCAAGCGGAAAATTTCCGAAAGCTTTTGCTGACCATGTCAGAAGACATCCGCGTTATTCTGATAAAAATTGCCGATCGATTGCATAATATGCGGACACTTAGTTCGATGCCTCCGGCAAAACAATATAAAATCGCCGGCGAAACTCAATATATCTACGCTCCTCTTGCCCACCGTTTAGGACTTTTCCGCATAAAGACAGAATTAGAAAATCTCAGTTTCAAATACGAACATCCCGATACATACCGCGAACTCGAAGAACGCCTTGCTGTTGATGAAGAAGAACGTAAGCAGATTTACAAGGAATTTTCGAAACCTGTTGAAAAAAAATTAGCGGAATTAGGCTACGAGTTTAAACTGAAAGAGCGGATAAAATCCGTTTATTCCATTTGGCGGAAAATGTCGACACAAAATATTCCTTTTGAGGAAGTGTATGATATTTTGGCTCTTCGAATCATTTTCAAGCCACGCGAAGGATTGAGCGAAAAAGACCAATGCTGGATGCTTTATTCGGCAATTACGTCGATATATAAACCGCATCCCGAGCGGATACGCGACTGGGTAAGCACGCCAAAAGCAAATGGTTACGAGTCGCTGCATGTGACTGTGATGGGACCTATGGGGAAATGGGTAGAAGTGCAAATTCGAAGCGAGCGAATGGATGATATCGCTGAGAGAGGACTTGCTGCTCATTGGAAATATAAAGATGGAAACAAGAAAGATGATGAATCGGAACTTGACAAGTGGATAAAAACTATTAAGGAAATACTTGAAAATCCCGATCCGAACGCCATTGATTTTATGGCGACTTTTAAGTTGAATCTTTTTGCTTCTGAGATTTTTGTTTTTACGCCAAAAGGCGAAATTAAAACCATTCCGCAAGGTGCTACCGCACTTGATTTCGCTTTCATGCTTCACTCCGATATCGGGATGCACTGCATTGGAGCAAAAGTGAATCACAAATTGGAACCTCTGACTTATAAGCTGAGCAGCGGCGACCAAGTAGAGATATTAACTTCAAAAAAACAAAAGCCTCAAAGCGAATGGTTGAATTACGTTACCACGGGAAGGGCAAAAACGAAGTTAGAAGCTTATTTTAGAAAAGAAGAAAAAGCACAGATTGCCGAAGGCGCAAAAATTATTGAAGGGGCTTTGGCGAAAGTCAACTTAAAGCCTGAAAATGAAAATATTGTTCGTTTGCTCAATCATTATAATTTAATACAACCAAGTGATTTGTATCTCGAAGCGGTAAAAGGAGCTTTAAATTTAGAGGATATTGGAAAACTGATTTTCAAGCCCAAAAGCAGAAATGTATTTACCCGCTATTTAAAAAATC
>DAIOHI010000177.1:0-5799 GCA_036744815.1 Paludibacteraceae bacterium | reverse complement strand
CCTTAGCGGCATTTATCATGACTTTGATCGGAGTTTCTTTGTCTTCGCGTAAAGTGCGTGGTGGGATGGGATTGCATTTAGGAATCGGGCTTGCTTTGAGTGCGCTTTTCGTGTTGTTTTCAACGCTTTCTACCTCTTTCTCCGTAAATGGTACATTATCGCCTTTATTGGCTGTGTGGCTGCCTAACATCCTATTCCTGACTGTCGGCATATTCTTATATCGTTCAGCTCCTAAATAAAGAAGTGCGATAAATTAATAAGTCAGAAAAATCTTGTTTGACTAATTTCTTCAACTTATTTTGTTTTCTCTTTAATTTAGCCTATTCGTAATTTGCGATCATTGTATTTTGCAATATATGAATCAATGTTATTTGTTTAATCTATAAAAGCATTGTATTTTTCGTTTGCGATTTATATCGAAACTTGTTAACTTTGTAAGCAATAAGAGTGAATACTAACATTAATTATAAATTAAAAAATTATGAAAACATTAGATTTTATTAAATTAGATGCAGCCGGAGCTGTTAAAGTTGTTAACGGATTGCAACAATTATTGGCTGATTACCAAGTTTTCTACACCAATCTACGCGGATTTCACTGGAACATTAAAGGCAGTGGATTTTTTACCTTGCACGCTAAATTTGAAGATATGTATGATGGCGCTGCAGAAAAAGTAGATGAACTTGCAGAACGTATTTTGATGCTTGGCGGAGTTCCTGCTCATAACTTCAGCGAATATCTGAAAACTGCAAAAATAAAAGAAACAGCTTACGTAAGCAACGAAGGCGAAATTGTAAAAAACATTTTGGATACTTACGCTTACTTGCTATCGAAAGAACGTGAACTTATCGAAGTTGCCGGAGAAATTTCAGATGAAGCTACTGTGGCTTTGTTGAGTGACTATATTTCTGAACAAGAAAAATTGGTTTGGATGTTGGTTGCTTATTCTACAAAATAAGAATCCCGATTAAAAAATAAAAATAGGATGTCAAAAAAAAGCTGACATCCTATTTTTTTGCATAGTCTAGGTTTAGTGAAAGTTTTACTTTGTCTTAATTTCCTTCGTAAATACTTCTGATATGAGGATTTACTTTGATATGACAAGAGTTTATTGTTACTGTAGTGGAAGTTGCCGATGATGTTATTTCATTACCATCCGCAGCATAGACTTTGGCAGTAATATTGTAGGTTCCCGGATATTTATAGGAATATTGGGCTATAATATTTTCTGCTTTTATAGGAGCGTTCAGGGTTATAATTGAACTTGGTTTTCCATCTCCGAAATTGAAAACGATCTTTTCTACATCGTCAATTCCTATTCCTCCTATTATCCTGAATTCGTAATCTCTTTTATCATCCATGCACAATGGTGCAACGGGAGCAAGTATTTCGACACGAAAATAAGGTGCTGTAAAAGTAGGAAGTCCCCAACGTCCTTCGGATCCTTCAGCCAAGAAATTTTCAAGCTTATACATTTTTATTGCTTGTGGCTTTTCGGGATTGATTATTACATACATGTTTCTTGTATAGAAATCGGTAGCATAAATATATCCGTCGCTACCCATGGCTAAAGATCCAAAATGTCCATTTGTTCCATCAGCGGGTAGTAAGGATGTTGTTCCGTTATACAAGTAAAATCGATTCACTCGGCTTACGTTTGCCGGATCAGAGGCTGCAAGCAGCTCGTCGAAATCATATACATAAAGACTGGAGCCATAGTTGCCGCCCTTACCTGCAGGAACAAAACTAAGATATAAGTATTTTCCTGATTTGGAGAATTCTACTCCATAACCATATCCGTAATAATAACTGTAGTTTCTGTTTTTTTGTTTGATATAAGTAAATTCACCTATAGTATTATCAAATTTACCAAAAACGAAAGCGTTCGGACTATCAAAATTGCTGTAAGCAAAGCGCGAACCATCATTTGCAAATGTTATATAACCATTGGGATTTGCTAATTGACTGAAGGTATTAAATCCGGATATTACTTCATCGCTGTGTAATACGACATTAACGCCCGCAGATGTCACTTCCCATACGTTGAGGTAGGTGGGAGCTCCGTTGGATTCGGAACGTCCTACAGCGATAATCCAAAAATCTTTTTTATTCTTGTGTCTTACGGCTGTGAGGCTTTCTCCCAAAATACCTTTTGCACCTGTTAAGCTTACATTTTTCTGACTTAGATCCACATCTCCAAGTCCTTCTTCCAAGTTCATATCGACAACTGAATATCTCAGATCGTTAGCGTCTCTTTCGCCAAGGGTAAATGCAATGTATTTTTTGGCTGCTCCCGGATAAGGAATGATGATTCCCGATTGAGCTGAAGAATTGCTTCCCGAAAGTCCGGAACCATTAGGCATTACTTCATTATTTTGATTCCAAACATTGATTCCATCCGAATAGAAAAGGACTTTTCCCGTGTTGAAATCTGAAAGAGAAAAACAACCCTCGTTTGTGTTAATTGAAGATGCTATACTAGTCGGGAGCATAAGCGTCGTGTCGTTTTTGGAAGCCAATGCATCGTATCCTATTATTTTCGTCGTGTCTATAACCGATGCTTGGAAGCTTCTGAGCGTGTTCCAGGTCAAGCCGGCATTTCCTCCAAAAAACCAATTGTTGTTTTCCTTTCCTTGTGCCATGATGTTTGCCGAAGCAAAGGCAAAAAGAAAGGTTATCAATATTGTTTTCTTCATATAATTATTGTTTTACGACAAATATGATATTTATATAAGAATTTAGGGATGGATTTATCGATAAAACGTCGTAATTCATCACTCCATTTTGATCGATACTGTTTATTTTGATGGACGAATTGTCGTAATCGGTAACAATGTAATCCAGTTCGGTTGGATTGTATAAAGCCGGAACTTGATTTAAAGCGACATTACTGCTTACAAAGTTGCTGTTGCCCGATTTTGTAAACTGAGTTTTGTATTCGTCATACAAATTGTAAGTTTGATTGTTTGCAATTGTTTGAAGCGCAAGATTGAAAGAGGGCATATAGAAGAAGTTTTGCGCTGTCGCTGATTTACTTGTCGAAAGCACCAAACGCCATTTAGCGCCATCCCATTCGTAAATGCCTTGTTTGAATCCATTTTCGTCAGAATCCACATAAAGATTGTAAACCAACAAACCGGCATGTTTTTCTTTTATCTTATTGGATACAGAATTCGTCCAATCGCTGCTGTTTGTGGCGATAAATGGTTCTAAGGTGTTTTGATTAACCAATTTCACTCTCGGCAAAATTAAACCTCCTTTTTCGGAAGTAATATTATTGTCGTCGGTAGTGGATGTTGGATTTGAATCTTTGTCTTTTAAATCGAGAATGGCGGCTTGTGCGGGAGGAAGATTGCTTCCGATTGTAACTTGCGCACTTGTGTTGTTGATTTGGGTTGTTAAAAGAAGGAATAGCAAAGCAAACTTCGCTACAATTCCTGTAGTCATAATTTTTTGTTTCATACTTTAGTTTTGTAAAAAGACAGATTGATAAAATAAATTATTGTAAAATCAAAATTGCGTCTTGAATTTTACGTCTGCAAAACTATAATATGAATCAAAAATATGAATACTTACTTTTAAAAATAGAGTTGTTTTTTTTCTTTAATCCGATGTATGCTTTAATTTTCTGTTTAGACGAATCAGCTATTTTCGGTATTTTTCAGGATGCTATTCTCGAAAATGAGGATTTGTGAAATTAAATATCATCAAAACGAGGAATTGTCCGCATATTAGAATGATTGATTTTTTGGGCTTCTTTGTGCTTGGGTTTAACGCGCAGAACGAAATGTTGTAGAAAGATAAAAACAAAGGCTGCCTAATTTATAGACAGCCTTTAGTTAGAGATTTATTTGTAAGAATTATTTCTTAACTACTTTTTTGTAGCCATAAACAGCTAAGTCGCCCAATTCTTCTTCGATGCGAAGCAATTGGTTGTATTTAGCCATACGGTCGGAACGGCTCAAAGAACCTGTTTTAATTTGACCAGAGTTAGTTGCTACGGCGATATCGGCAATAGTCGCGTCTTCAGTTTCGCCCGAACGGTGCGAAGTAACCGAAGTGTAACCTGCACGGTGAGCCATTTCGATAGCGTCCAAAGTTTCGGACAACGAACCGATTTGGTTTACCTTGATAAGGATTGAGTTAGCGCAACCCAATTCGATACCTTTTTTCAAGAATTCAACGTTAGTTACGAACAAGTCGTCGCCAACCAATTGACATTTGCTTCCGATTTTGTCGGTCAAAAGTTTCCAACCGTCCCAATCGTTTTCTGCCATACCGTCTTCGATAGAATCGATTGGATATTTTGCAACTAATTCTTCCAAATAAGCAGCTTGTTCGGCAGATGTACGTTTTTTACCGTTAGCACCTTCGAATTTGCTGTAATCGTAAATACCGTCTTTGTAGAATTCGGAAGAAGCACAGTCAAGACCGATCATAACGTCTTTACCTGCTTTGTATCCCGCCAATTCGATAGCTTTGATGATGGTATCCAAGGCATCTTCAGTTCCGCCAGCCAATGAAGGAGCGAATCCGCCTTCGTCGCCAACAGCTGTGCTAAGATTGCGGTCGTGAAGAACTTTTTTCAAAGCGTGGAATACTTCAGCACCACAACGCAAACCTTCTTTGAATGAAGGAGCACCTACGGGACGAATCATAAATTCTTGGAATGCGATAGGAGCGTCGGAGTGAGAACCGCCGTTGATAATGTTCATCATCGGAACGGGCAATGTATAGGTGTTTGTTCCGCCAATGTAGCGATACAATGGAACATCCAAATAGTTGGCAGCAGCTTTAGCAACAGCCAAAGAAACACCAAGAATAGCGTTAGCACCTAATTTAGATTTAGTTTTAGTTCCATCCAAAGCAATCATTTTATTGTCGATAGCGCGTTGTTGCAAAGCGCAAATACCAGCTAAAGCCGGAGCGATTACTGTGTTTACGTTTTCAACTGCTTTCAAAACGCCTTTACCACCGTAACGTTTTTTGTCGCCGTCGCGTAATTCGATGGCTTCGTTTTCGCCGGTTGATGCGCCTGATGGAACAGAAGCGCGACCAAATGCACCGCATTCTAATGTTACATCTACTTCTACTGTAGGATTACCACGAGAGTCGATCACTTCGCGGGCTACGATTTTCTCAATTTTACTCATTTTTTTATTGTTTTATGAAGTTTGAAACTATTTCGTTTTAAAGCGACACAAAAATAGTAATTTTTTACCGGATAATAAAGTGGGTTGACTATGTTTTTTAGGAAGTGAGGGAGGGGATTGTGAAAGGGAGAATGAAGTTTGAGGGAATGGAGAGGGAGTTTATATGTGTGGGGCAGAATGTTTTGTTTTAATGATTTGACAATAGCTAAGAGAGGGAGCTGAGTTAGAAGCAGGACAGCAAGAATATCGGAATGGACTGCGATAATTACAAATCGGTGTGCAATAATTACCGATTGGGGTGGAAGAATATCAAATTGGGGCGTGATAATTACCGATTGGGGTAGGAGAATATCAAACGGATGTGTGATAATTACCGATTAGGGTAGAAGAATATCAAATCGGTGTGTAATAATTACCAATCGGGGTAGAAAAATATCAAATCGGGATGCGATAATTACCGATTAGGGTAGAAGAATATCAAATCAGGGTACGATAATTACCGATCGGGGTAGGAGAATATCAAATCGGGGTGCAATAATTACCGATTAGGGTGGAAGAATATCAAAGCATCATATAATAAACTGTTTAAAGAAGGGGCTTTGCCCCTGTGACCCCACTTCATTTTTTAAACAGGTTATTATATGAT
>DAIOHI010000176.1:2138-5803 GCA_036744815.1 Paludibacteraceae bacterium | reverse complement strand
AAACATTGTAATAATGCTTTATTCTGTTATTGTTTTTTCGATCTAAGATGTAGTTGGAGCTAATTTTGTAACTTTGTCGCGGCTTTTTAGTTAGTTTTAAACTTTAGAAACTCATTTCATGACCTATCTTCGCAAACCCGAGTGGATTAAAACAAAGTTTCAGAGCGATGCGCAGTTTTCTCACGTGCATAGCGCTATTGAGCAGCACGGACTGCATACGATATGCACCAGCGGTCGCTGTCCCAATATGTGGGAATGTTGGAACAAAGGTACGGCGACGCTTATGATTTTGGGCGAAATATGTACGCGAGCCTGTCGCTTCTGCAATACCTTGAGCGGTCGTCCGCTTCCGGTGGACGAATCGGAGGCAGAGCGTGTGGCTCAATCCATTCGCGCAATGAAATTGAAGCATGCCGTTATAACCTCGGTGGATAGGGACGATTTGCCCGATCGAGGTGCTGCGCAATGGGCGCGAAGCATTCGTGCTATCAAAGAGCTGAACCCAAACACTACGCTCGAAGTATTGATACCCGATTTCGATGGAAAGGGCGAATTAATACAACAAATAATAGACGAGAAGCCCGATGTTATTTCGCATAACCTCGAAACGGTGCGCCGACTGACACCGAGCATCCGAAGCCGGGCGGATTACGACCGCAGTTTAGCGGTGTTGGACTATATTGCGAATCATCAAGGGAAAGCTAAAACGGGTATTATGCTTGGCTTAGGCGAAACAGAAAGTGAAGTGCTCGCGCTGATGGACGATGCGTTGAAAGCCGGCTGCTCCATACTTACCATAGGACAATACCTGCAACCGTCGCGCAAAAACATCCAAGTGCAGGAATATATCCGCCCCGAAAAGTTCGATGAATACAAAGAAATAGGCTTAGAAAAAGGTTTCGCTCAGGTAGAAAGTGCGCCGCTTGTGCGTTCATCTTATTGTGCGGAGAAGCATGTGTAAACAATATTTAGTGAATGATTGTTTGTAGATAATCAAGCATTAAATAGAATAAAAAAACGCTCTGTTAAATAATGAAATATAAATATATTTTTCTCGATTTAGACGATACAATCTGGGATTTTGAAGTAAACGCCAAGTCCTCGCTGGAAGATCTATATAAGGTGAAAAATCTAAGTCGCTATTTCGATGATTTCGAACATTTTTTCGATATATACATCAATAACAACGCCCTGCTTTGGAAGCAATATGGCGAGAAAAAAATAACTAAGGATTATCTTGTGCTCAACCGCTTTAGCTATCCTTTCACCAAAGTGGGAGCGCCTCAAAGCGATGACTTTGTTTTGCAAATGGGCTGCGAATATTTGGATATACTTTCCACTAAAACAGTTTTGGTGCCTTACGCGCAGGAATTGCTGGGTTATTTGTCGGAGAAATATCCGTTGACAGTTGTTTCAAATGGATTTATCGAAGTGCAATATAAAAAAATGAGAAGTTCCGATATTGAACATTATTTCTCGCACATCGTTTTTTCGGAGCATGTAAAGGCACCGAAACCTGACAAACGGATTTTTGAACATGCGCTGTCGCTTAATGGAGCTAAGGCAGAACAAGTTGTGATGATTGGCGATAACTTCGATGCCGATATACGCGGAGCGCAAAACGCGGGCATCAGCACTATTTATTTCAATCCCAAAGGAAAATCCATCCCCGAAGGGCAAGCACCCGATTCTGAAGTGAAATCATTAAGCGAAGTAAAGAATATATTGTAGAAAGTGCTAAATTGGCTGTCCCATAAATCCACAGGTTTAGCTACGCTGATTTTCAATTCACTAATTAACACGAAAAGTTTTGTGTCTTGATATTTAATAAGATATTATTAGTGGAAATCTGTGTAATTAGTGGATAAATAACTTATTAGACATCCCCTTTTTCGACGTCAAAAGAATCAATTCCAAAAGAAGTGCAGTTAGTTTTTCGTTGTGCTTCTCATTCTCTCATTCTCACATTCCCGCATTTTGACATATTTCCATATTTAAGATATAAAAACGTCTTATTTGAACGATCGCATTGCAATTAAATTGATTATTTTCATTGTTTTTCAATCTTTTTGTTGATTATTTTAAAAATAAATTTTACATTTGTTTCCTAAATAAACCTTCTAGAAAAACTATTATCTGACTGTTATGCTTTTACAGCTAAAAGATACTGTCTTATTTCTTATCTGTAATCTAAATAATTCTGTCCTCAAAAGAATTTTCCTCACTGCTTTTGCAATATATCAGCGAAATATAAACAAGCTATCTCCTTTTTTTCTGCAAGCTTTAAAGAATGCAGGGAAATTTACAGATTTTAGAGTCAAGAACCACGACTTTAGATTACGGATTACAAATCGCAGATTACAAGTTTTGGGCTTCCATTCAAATTGCGATTCTTTTTCTATCCACTACAAACTATTTTCTGTACACTCAAGAGCATTACATCTGCAAGTCTTAAAGAATGTGAACGAACTAAGAGCATTACATCTGCACTGCTTAAAGAATGTGAACAAACCAAGAGCATTACATCTGCATTGCTTAAAGAATGTGAACAAACCGAGAGCATTGCATCTGCATTGCTTAAAGAATGTGAACAAACCGAGAGCATTACATCTGCAAAGCTCAAAGAAGCGGAGCAAAATATCATATTTCATATTGCAGATAGCTAATTTTTATTCAAATTACTATTCTTCTTCTGTCGTCCGCCAGTTGAAACTGACGGCAATGGATGCAGCCCCCTAAATCCCCCTTAGGGAACTTTTGGAAGAGCTTTGTATAGTGAGGCTCTTGCATCTAACTTCTTGACTCTTGGCTCTAACATCTAATGTCTAATATCTTGCATCTAATATCTAATATCTTGCATCTAATATCTTGGCTATTGATTCTATATTTTAATTTTCTAAACCATTTTAAAATTTAATTCTTATGAAAACATCAATTGAAAAATTTTATCAGTCCTCCATGCAACATGGAGAATTTGTATCCTTCCACGGCGATTCGCTTGTGCAAATGGAAGAAAGCGAAGTAAAAACCAAGTTTATCCCTCAGTTGGAGCAATATCGAAAAGCTGTTGAGCGCCTCCGAAAAGTCTATGCTGTGTATGCGGCAAGCGAACTGACCGCCGAGTCCGATCGCCGGGATGCGCTACGCGACAAAGCTTACTCCGGTTTCAAATCTTATGTAAAAATATGCACTTCGGAGGATGAAGAAGATGTGGCAGCCGCAGCCGGACGCATTCTTTTTGTGATAGAAAAGAATGAAATCGACTCGGGTAATCCACTCCGTATAGGGGCGACAAAAGAAACGGCGGCGCTGGACAATCTGGAGGCAAACTTAGCACCTTTGGCAGCGGATATCGAAAAAATAGGGGCAAAAAACCGCTTCACAAAATTGACGGAAGCCAATCATGCCTACGACGTATTCCAGCAGGAGCGCTACAGCGAAAAAGGGGTAAAATCATCGGGCGATACCAAAGCCGAACGCGCGCCCACCGAAGAAGCATATTATGCAGTGGTAGATAGGGTAAACGCCCAAATACTGCTTACGGGCGACGAATCCTTGCTGCCTTTTGTCAACGCGCACAATGCCACCGTAAAGAAGTATAAAGACCTCACCGCGCAGCGAAAAGGACAGAAATAATACAATAGCCCCTCTCTGCCTCCCTTTCG
>DAIOHI010000176.1:0-2046 GCA_036744815.1 Paludibacteraceae bacterium | reverse complement strand
TCAGCTGACAGAGAAAGAGAAAGATCAATTGCCATCAGCTTTAGCTGACGGAGAAAGAGGAGAAGGATCAATTGCCATCAGCTTCAGCTGACAGAGAAAGAGGAAGATCAATTGCCGTTGGCTTCAGCCAACGGATAAAGAAAAGATAAAATAACAGGGCTTTAGCCCAACAAAAAGAAAAAACCGCTATGAGCTATGTAAGAATCTGGATACATGCTGTGTTCTCGACCAAGAATCGAGAACCTTTGCTCGACAAAGCGAACAGATTGCTACTATGCAAACATATAAAAGAGAATTGCGAACAAAAGGGAATATACATCGACCATATCGGAGGATATAGCGACCATATACATGTATTATTATCATTGAGCAAAACACAAAACATTGCCGATACCATGCAGCAGATAAAAGGAGAATCCTCTTTTTGGATAAACAAAGAAGGACTACTGAAAGAGAAGCTTCAATGGCAGGATGATTATTTTGCGGTATCGGTCAGTCAATCGCATGTAGATAGAGTGAGGAAATATATAGCAGGACAAGAAGCACATCACAGCAAAAAGATATTTGCCCAAGAGGTGAATGAGTTTATGCAGAAATATGGCTGGCAATATATAAAAGATAAAGAAGAAATGCAGGGCTAAAGCCCTTGATAGCATTGCATCATAGTCCGTCCCTTGAAAGGGACGGCAATTGAAAAAAGGAACAATCATTGAAAAACAGCTAAAGACAACATCACTTGCCGTCAGCTTCAGCCAAGAGATGAAAAGAAATATCAATTGCCGTCAGCTTCAGATGACGGAGAAAGAAAGAGGGAGAAAGAGGGAAGAGGGGCAATAGAACAGCAGCAAGGCTCGAAGAGCCGGATTTTCATAACCACATGGTCAGCGACCTGCGGATGGAGTGCATCACTTGCCATCAGCTTTAGCCAAGAGATGAAAAGAAATATCACTTGCCGTCAGCTTCAGCTGACGGAGAAAAGAATAACAAAACAAATTACATATACAATAAACATTAAAAAACAAAAACATGAAACAGACACTAGTACAATTCACTTGGCTGGCGCCAAGGGCAACAGAAACAGAAAAGTCAAAAGCAACAAAAACCCCTCTCCTTTGGGGAGGTTGGGCAGGGCTCCTTTTTTTATCCCTTCTATGGTTGCTTCCGCAGCAGGCACAGGCACAGACGAAAAAATCCTTCGCCACCGCGCAAGATGCTATCGATTGGGCTAAAAATCCCGAAAACAGCAGTGCTGCCGCAGCTGTTACTAACATAGAAATTACCGGTAATAACAACGACGCGGACTTACTGCTGCTAAACACACTACGCGAACACGAAACTACCAACTACTTCCCTGCCTTGGATAGCATCAGCCTACCCTCCCAGACCGGTGCGCTGCCTTACGGCTGTTTCTATTCGTCAAGCAATAACAACAGATGGCTTAAAGGCATCTCCTTGCCGCAGGTGAACAGCATTGGGGATAGAGCCTTTTCCTCTTGCAAAGCCTTAATAAGCATCTCCCTGCCGCAAATTAGCAGTATGGAAGATTACGCATTTTACAATTGCACAGCCTTGGCAAGCGTCTCACTGCCGGCAAGCCTTAGCAGCATAGGCAGCAATCCTTTTTTGTCATGCTCTAAGTTGACAGCCTTCAATCTTTCTAAGGAAAATAAGTACTTTACCCTAAAAGACGGCGTGCTTTACAACGCCGACCAAAGCAAGCTGATCATCTACCTGCAAAGCAATCGTGCCACAAGTTATACGGCACCCGCTTCTCTTAAAGAAGTAGAAAATTCCGCGTTTCGGAGTTGCACAGCCTTGAAAAGCATCTCCTTGCCCGAAGTTACAAGGGTGGGAGGCTCTGCGTTTGCCTCTTGCAGCGCTTTGGCAAGCATCTCATTGCCCCAACTTACAAGTATGGTAAACTCTGCCTTTACCTCTTGCAGAGCCTTGAAAAGCATCTCACTGCCCCAAGTGACAAGCGTGGGAAACTTTGCGTTTCTGGATTGCACAGCCTTGACAAGCATCAGCTTCGGCAGCAGCCAAGAC
>DAIOHI010000175.1:0-5836 GCA_036744815.1 Paludibacteraceae bacterium | reverse complement strand
ATATTCCTTCACATACATATCGACGTAAAGCGGATTTTGTTCCGGAAGGTAACCGATAAGCGACTTTGTTTTCAGTTCGTTGTCGCACACTTCGAGTCCGCATACCTGCACCGAACCTGTTTCGTAAGCCAAGGCTCCGGCAACTACTTTCATGGTGGTGGTTTTTCCCGCGCCGTTCGGACCAAGAAAACCAACTACTTCTCCCGTACCAATTTCAAAATTGATATTGTTAAGCACCGTTTGCTCGCCGTATTTTTTTGTAAGATTCGAAATGCTTATAGACATTCTGAGTTGTTTTACGATTTTAGAATTACGAATCAGCTTTGTTTTTGCTCTGATTTCTTTCTCTTAATAACAAACAATCCGATGGACATCACAATATACCACGCGATAATCGGCGCCAAGGCATTTGCCTGCAAAAACACTAAAAGAGCCACACAGCCTATCAGAAAAACATATTGCACCGAACTGCTGCTCCATGACAATCCTTTCAATTTAAGCGAAAACATAGGCAGATTCGACACCATCAGCAAGCTAAATAGAAGTACTAAAGCAATTAATAACCATGGATTTGCACTTAGAAAATAGGAATAGGAATAAAGCATTCCAGCCCAGAAGAGAGCATTTGCCGGAACCGGCAATCCGATGAAAGAAGAGCTTTGGCGGTCGTCGATATTGAATTTTGCTAAGCGCAAAGCCGAAAAAATGGGAATAAGAAAGGCTACGAATGGTAAATACTCTGCTACGCTGCTTTCGGTCAGAAGCGAAAAAACGAGGGCACCCGGTGCCAAACCAAAACTAACGACATCGGCAAGGGAATCCAATTCTTTTCCTATCGGCGAATAAGCTTTCAAGGCGCGAGCGGCAAGTCCGTCGAAAAAATCGAAAACTCCGGAAAGCAAAATAGCTATCATCGCTCCGCTATAATCTCCCTGAAAAGCAAGCCAAACGGCAATGCAACCCGTAAAAAGGTTTAAACAAGTAATGAAGTTAGGTACATTTTTTTTTATCATAAATCTCTGATTTGCTATTTACTGTTTTCAGATTTATTTCACTACAAATGGTAATTAGTAAATTGTCTAATGGTAAATATCTGTTATTCTTTATTTTTACTGTCTATTAAAATAGTAACGGGACCGTCGTTTATCAATGCCACTTTCATGTCGGCTCCGAAAACACCGGTTTGAACTTTCTTTCCCAATTTAGAAGTTAATTCTAAACAAAATTTTTCGTACAACGGAATGGCGATATCGGGCTTCGACGCACGTATGTAAGAGGGACGATTTCCTTTTTTAGTGGAAGCAAACAAAGTAAATTGGCTCACAACCAACACTTCTCCATCGGCATCCATTATCGAGCGATTCATCACTCCCGCTTCGTCGTCAAAAATACGCAAATTCACAATTTTTGCCGTCAACCATTCGATGTCTTCCGCGCTGTCCGAGTCTTCTATCCCTAATAAAACGAGCATCCCTCCTGCGATGGACGCTCTTATATTGCCGTCGATTCTAACTGACGCTTCACTCACTCTTTGAATAACAACACGCATATTTTGATTTCAAAATTTCTAATTCCAAGATTCCAACATTAAGTCAGAAAAACATTTTTTTTGTTCCGACAGGATTAGCCGAATTTGACATGCAAAAAAGGGAACTTATAATTTATCTAAATCTTGTCTAACTAATTTATTCTTACTCTAAACACTGAAAACTGTCCACTGTCCATTATTTTTAGTCTTTCGATAATTCTGTGGAAAGGAAATGTTCCAACTCTTCCGGTTTTACTTTCGAAGTTAACTGTCCGCCCATAGCCCATGAAATTTGTCCGTTTTCTTCCGAAACCACAATGGCTATCGCGTCCGATTGTTCGGTAATTCCTAAAGCCGCGCGGTGGCGCAATCCTTTGTTTTTCGGAATATCTTGATTGCGCGATACGGGAAGTACGCAAGCGGCAGCTTTCAAACGTTGTTTGGATACGATCAAAGCGCCGTCGTGCAGAGGACTATTCTTGAAAAATATGTTTTCTATCAATCGTGAGTTAATATTCGCATTGATTTGTTCACCCGATTGAGCATAGAAATCCAGATCGTTGTTTCGTGCGATAACGATTAAGGCTCCTACGCTTTGCTTCGACATATTACGGCAGGCAAGTACGATTTGTACCAAGTCAAAATCGGTTTTTTCCTGTTCTCGTTTTCCGTTACCAAAAATACGCTTAAATATATTTAATATGCCAAAGCGGCGATTAGAACCTAATTTTGAGAAAAAACGCCGTATTTCATCTTGAAACAATACGATCAATGCGAAAGCACCGACATTGATTATCATGTCGAAGATGTTTCCGAGCAATTCCATGTGGAATATATGCGTAACCAGATACCAAACAAATACAAAGGTCAAAATGCCGATAAAAACGTTTTCGGCACCCGACTTTTTTAGTAGTTTAAATGTCTGGTACAATAGAATTGCCACCAGAATAATATCAATAATATCTTTAAATCCGATATGAAAAGCCATATAAAAAGAGTTTATAGTTTAACGTTTAAAGTGTGAAAAAATATTGTTGTTCAGCACTTTCGACTATTAACTACAGGTTGTTATTATATACTTGCGAATAAATTTTTATTGTTTCGACCGCTTCTTTTACATCGTGAACCCGCAACAGAGAAACTCCGTTCATCAAAGCAAGCATGTGTACAGCGGTACTTCCATTTAATGCATGTTGAGCATCCACATTCAATAGCTTTTGTATCATCGATTTTCGGGAAACTCCGGCAAGTATCGGAACTTTCAGCTCTTTAAAGAACGAAAGTTTTGCCAAAAGCTGATAATTCTGTTCCAATGTTTTTGCAAAGCCAAATCCCGGATCAATCACCACATCGTTTACTCCTAAAAGCCGAAGTTGCGCTAATCGCTTTTCTAAAAAACGAAATACTTCCGTTACTACATCATTATATTGCGTTTTCTGCTGCATAGTTTGAGGCGTGCCTCGCATGTGCATCAGCACATAAGCAACCTGCAAATCGGCTATGGTTTCGAACATTAAATCGTCGAGAGTTCCGCCACCAATATCATTTATCATAGCTACTCGATAGTTTTTTACCACCTGCCGGGCAACTTCCGAACGAAAAGTATCTACGGAAATAATCGCTTCAGGAAATTCCTTGCAAATAGCTTCGAGCATTTCTGAGAGACGTTTGATTTCTTCGTCTGCCGAAACAAAATCGGCAGAAGGACGACTCGAATAGCCGCCTACATCAATAATGTCACCACCTTCCGACAGTATTTGTTCTACCCGATTCAAAACAGCTTTTTTGTTGGAGCTTCTGCTTGCCGCAAAAAAAGAATCAGGCGTTGCATTCACAATTCCCATTACTTTGGGAAGGTTTACATCCAATAAAGAGTGGTTTAACTTTAACAATCTTGAATCAGTAGTCATAAAATAACTTAAAAAAAAGAAATATTTATGAGAAAACAGGAATTATCCCGTTCATGAATTAACCAATTACAAAAGTAAAAAAATATATCGACAGAGAAGCTCATATAAATATAAAAGAAAAAAATAGTTGAGATAGCGAACTTAATAAAATGAAAAACAGAATCAATAAAAAGATTTTAAATGTTTTCGGGAATTAAAAAATCCTGTCATATTGTAAGAAAATATGATTGAGTCGCAGATTCGACTATAAAATTATACATATAGAAATTATTTATTAAAAAAAAATAGTATTTTTGCACAATTCTTCTATAACATAACGATAAATTGTTTTTTTCATGAAGTTTAAAGCCATATTGAAGTTCTTAATGATAGTGGGACTTATAACGTCGATAGTCTCTTGTTCGGGTTCATCATCAAAAACCCATTCTTCGGTGACCGGATGGAAGTATAACGACAAAAACGGTACAGGATTTACAGTGAGTGAGGGGGTCAAAACAAAAGTACCTCCCGGAATGGTGGCAATTGAAGGTGGATCTTATACGATCGGTGAACGTAACGAATATGTTACAACACCGCGTAATAATCCGAAAAGACGTATTACGGTTCGTTCTTTTTATATGGACCAATACGAGATCAGAACGGTCGATTGGCGCGAATATACAACTTGGATGGAAGTTGTGTTTAAAAATGTAGCTCCCGAGTTGGTTAATAAAGTGCGTCCCGACGATACTGTTTGGCGTGATGAGTTAGCTTATAATGATCCTTATATTGCATATTATTTCTCACATCCTTCATTCAATGAATATCCGGTTGTGGGAGTAACTTGGGAACAAGCTGTGGATTTCTGTACCTGGCGTACCGATCGGGTGAATGAGCTCGCTTTGGTAAATGCTGGTGTTATAGATCGAACGGATTTTGCATCGCTTGGAGATCAAAGCGACTACGACGAAATAACTCAAAATTTCATTTTCAATACTCAAAAATATCTTTACCAAGATTCTTATTTACCTACAGAAGGTAAGAAAACGAAACAAACAATTTTCGGTGAACCTCGTAAAGTAAATATGAGTGATGGAATTTTATTCCCCGATTTTCGTCTGCCAACCGAAGCTGAATGGGAATTTGCAGCTTATGCAGTGAAAGCTACGGAAGAGGACAGAGGTTTGGTTATCGAAAATCAGGTTTTCCCTTGGGAAGGTACTCAAATGAGAAATAAAGATAAGAAACATCGTGGGATGATGATGGCTAACTTTGTGCGTGGAAGAGGGGATATGATGGGAACTTCGGGCGCATTGAATGATAAAGCGACCATGACCGCGCCTGTTAATTGGTATTATCCTAACAACTTTGGACTTTATAATATGGCAGGTAACGTAAATGAGTGGGTGCTTGATGTTTATCGCCCTACGACATTCGATGAAGCTACCGAATATAATTCCTTTAGAGGAAATGTTTATACGACATATATTGCCGACGGAACTGATGAAAACGGACAAACTCTTTTCAGAGTCGATTCGTTGGGACGTCTGGAAAAAGCACCTATTACAGATGGAGATAAAAGAAACTTCAAAGATGGCGATCCGATGTCGCAATTATTTACAGATTTCCCATTGCTGACAGATACAACTAACGTATCCACTATTTTGAGTAAAAATGTAAGTATTGATCCTACGGATGTGCTTGCTCCGAAAGTGGGCGATAAAACACGTGTTTATAAAGGAGGTTCTTGGAAAGATCGGATTTATTGGTTGAATCCATCTTCGCGCCGCTATTTGGAACAAGATCAGGCAACGAATGATATTGGTTTCCGTTGTGCTATGAGTATGATTGGTGAAGCTGATATTTAAGTTTGAGATAGTTAAGATAAAAAAACGGATGGAAACAAAAATCGTTTCCATCCGTTTTTTTATTGCCGATAAGTCAGAAAAGTAATTAAGGGCTTGATTTTTGTATAGAGTAAAAAACTTAAAGAATCGTTTGTAAACAAAATTAGGCGTAACTTTGTTTTTTAATGAGTAAATATCTGTTTACATGGATATAATGTGTACTCTGCATAAATATATAAACTAAATTATTAACACAAAAGAATTATTGAAATGAAAAAAACTTTTAAATTGTTTGCATTTATATCACTCACAGTGCTAATGTCGTTGAGTTTTCTGAGTTGTGCTCCGAAGCCGATCGATCAAACGAAACTTGATGGTTATTGGGTATTGACCGAATTGAACGGTCAGGAAGCCACCGATGTCTTTAAAGGTGTCACTCCGTTTATGGAGTTTAATAGCGCAGATACAATGATAAGCGGAAATGCCGGTTGCAATCGCTTTTTCGGTAAATATAAAATTAATGAGAAGAACCAATTTTCAGCGCCAAAGTTGGGCTCAACTTTAATGATGTG
>DAIOHI010000174.1:0-5863 GCA_036744815.1 Paludibacteraceae bacterium | reverse complement strand
ACAAATGCTCAGCAATCTCGGTTTGCTTTCAAATATATTACAAACGACAATGGTTTATCTTATAATACAGTATATGATATTTGTCAAGATAATAAAGGTTTCATGTGGTTCTCGACCGAAAATGGATTAAATCGCTACGACGGGCAAAATATAAAGCAATATCATTATTCCACAAATGACATACATTCTCTGCCTTCTTATACAATTCCCTGCTTGATCTACACTCCGGACAGTATATTATTTATCGGAACAACTTCCGGACTCGCTACATACTGTTTCGAAACTGATAATTTCAACCAAATACTACATGAGGGCGAGCCTATTGGAAATATATCATCCATGAGAAATGGCTTTGACTCGGAACTTCTAATCACAACTGAAAATAAAGGTGCATTCGTTTTTAACTATAAAAAAAATCAAATTTCTAAATTTCCATCCGAGGAATTTATTCACGGCATTATTACTGATGGAAAAGATAATTATTGGGCTTTTTCCAGGTATGCGCTTTATCGGTTTAACCGAAATTTAGAACAAGTTTCCGTCTATCGAGTATCTTCAGAGCTCTTTGTTTCTGCTATTTCACATATATGGACAGATGAGAAAGGGAAACTATGGATAGGCACTTTTGAAAATGGAATTTTTATACTTGATTCCAAAGAAAACGAATTTGAGCAGCTAGCTGTTTGTCAGAAAACAAAAATGTATTATATCCGAACGATAGAATCCGGAGAACATCCGGATGAATATTGGATCGGCACCGAAAGCGGACTATATATTGTTAATACGAAAACAAACGAATACGAACATTACACACAATCCTTCGACAGCAAAGACAAAACAATTAATGATAATGCCATATATAAAATATTTCGGAATGAACAGGGGATTTTTTTCTTAGGAACCTATTTTGGCGGAGTTAATATCGCAAACACACGTCACATAGGATTCAATGCTATATTACCCGACAGCAAGACAGGTTCACTACATGGAAAAGCTATCAGCATGATGGCAAAAGCTCCAAATGGAAATTTATGGATGGCTACAGAAGATGCCGGAATCGCTATTTTAAATAGAGAGAATTACACAATTAGGCATCTGTTGTTTAACGAAAAAGATCATAGCACTATTTCCTCAAACAATGTTCATGCATTGTTGATGGACGGCAATATTTGTTGGGCTGGGCATTTTATGGGTGGTGTGTCAAAAATTGATATGAATAGCGGCAAAGCTACGCGTTTCTCTCAAAATCCTTATAATTCTAATTCGATCAGCAATAATTTTGTTTTCGCTCTCAGCTTTCTTTCTCCCGACTCTATTCTGGTGGGGACACTATCGGGTGTTGATTTATTTGATAAAAAAACCGGACGCTTCAGCCGTTTTCGGGAAAATGAATTTGCTGATTGTTTCATTTATGAAATTTTTACTGCGCCCGATGGTAAGATTTGGTTTTGTACACATAATAGAGGAATTTATATTCTTGATAAAACAAAAGTCGGCTTAATGACACATTTTCAAGCCGGCGATAATTCTGGTTTGAGCAGCAATTCGATTATAAGTTATTATATCGATTCGAAAAATCAAATTTGGATTGGAACACGCGATGGAGGTTTGCTGAAATATATAGCAGATAAAAATTGCTTCGAAGCATGTAAATCTAACATGCTTATCGATAATATTATTTATGGCATTGTTGAAGACAATGAAGGATTTTTCTGGGTTAGTACAAATAAAGGCATCAGCCGGCTTAATTTTACGGATTCTACTGCCGTACATTTTAATGTAAAACATGGCATATCAGGAAATCAGCATAACTACAAATCGTACTTCAAGGATAAGGATATTCTCTATTTTGGTAGCGTTACGGGATTGACTTGGTTTAACCCAAAAACTATATTTACTCCAAAAGAAACTCCTGCAGTATATTTCAAGAACCTAAGAGTTTTCAACGAAATAATCCAGCCCGATTCAATTGGCATATTGGAAAAGCAGATTGATTTTACCCAGCATCTTGTATTAAAACATAATCAAAATTCGTTTACAATTGATTTCGCTTCGATAAATTACTTCAGCAACGATATTGCTTATCAGTATTATCTTGAGAATTTCGAATCCGATTGGTCGCCACTGACAGAGATGACGCAAGCAAATTATACTAACATTGCTCCCGGCGATTATATTTTCCACATCCGAGCTGTGAACATGATAAACGGTTCATTAAGCGAAGAACGAAACCTGCCGATTACCGTTAATCCTCCATTCTGGGCATCGCTCTATGCATATTTGATATATTTTATTCTTTTATCGGCTATAGCATATTATTTTTATAGAACCTACAAAAACCGCCAGCGTGAAAAAATGGCTCTTGCCATCGAAAAAATAGAGAAAGAAAATTTAAAGTTGCTTCATCAACATAAGATGAATTTCTTCACCTATATCTCGCACGAATTTAAAACACCCTTGAGCATTATTACTACTTCCACAGAAATGCTTTCGGAAAAAGAAAATTCGTCGGAAAACGAAATGCTTCAGTCGATAAGACGAAGCGCAAATCGTTTGCTCTTTTTGGTAAATCAGCTGATGGAGTTTCGTAAAATAGAAACTGATCATGCTGTAATGCAAATCACTAAAGGTAATATTGTTAATTTTTCTAATCAAATTATAAATGCTTATCGTCCGTTGCTAAACAAAAAAAACATAGAATTGAGTGTCAAAGTCAGTTACAGCCAGAACGATATATTTTTCGATTTCGACAAACTAGAAAAAATCATTACAAATCTTCTTACTAATGCCATTAAATATACACCACAAAACGGGACAATTCGTTTCACATTAAAGGTTGAGAATAACCGCATTCATTTTTCAGTAAAGGACAGTGGAGGAGGTATTTCGGAGAAAAAGAAAGATAAAATATTTGAAGTGTTTTACAGCGATAGTTTTTCGAACGATGTGGTAGAGAGCAGCGGAATTGGTTTAGCGCTCACGGCTAGTTTAGTAAAGCTGCTGAAAGGAGAAATATCGGTGGAAAGCAAACCAGGAAGAGGTTCTCAATTCAATGTAAGCCTGCCTCTCGAAGAAAAGATCCCTAATGTTTTAATTAGCGAAACGCAAGTTTCCGATATAAAGACTTCGGAAGAAACCATTAATGCAATAAATGATGAAAATATCATTGCTAAAGACACAGAAAAAAACGACACAGACAAGGAATATACGATAGTTATTGCCGAAGATAATAAGGATCTGCTAATGCTGCTCAGCAAAAGTCTGAAAGAAAAATATCATGTAAAAAGCTTCGAAAACGGCAAAGACACTTGGGAATATATTAATAAAAAAATGCCCGATATCGTTATTACCGATATTATGATGCCGGTAATGAGCGGTACCGAGCTCTGTCAAAAAATAAAAACAGACGTAAATCTTTGTCACATTCCGGTTATTATGCTCACAGCAAAAGATACGAAAGAAGCTAAGCTCGAAGGTTTGCAAGTGGGCGCCGACGCGTATATAACCAAACCTTTTTCGATGAAAGAGCTGAATATCAGGCTAAACAATATACTAAATATTCAAAAAGCTCAAAAAAACCGATTAAAGGAATTGGCGAAATTCGAAGGCTTCGATATTCCGGTTACGAATCATGAACAAGCTTTTGTTGAAAAAATGCTCTCCATCATTCAAAACAACATGGAAAAAAGCGAATTGGACGTCCAATTTATTGCCGACACTTTATGTATAAGCCGTTCGAATCTGCACAACAAAATGAAAACGCTTATGAATATGAGTACTTCGGAATTTATTAATACCGTTCGGATAAATAAGGCTAAAGAACTTATGATTCAGGAAGAAATGACTTTCTCCGAAATAGCATATAAAGTAGGCTATAACGATTCGGCTTATTTTACCCGAACATTTAAAAAACATACAGGAAAAACGCCAAAAGATTATCGGCAAGAGTTAAAGGATAAAAGTGAAAGTATGTAAAACAGATTCGCACAAATGTATTTCATCAATCTAAAGCTTCAAAAACTTTCTACTTTGTTGTTTTATAAAATGCCAACTCATAACTTTTCCGTATTTTTGTCCTCATTCTATATGCGCGGCTTTATTTTAAAATAAACTGCGCTTTTTGCCGTTTAATTGAAAGCGTTTTTTCAAACGGTGAAACAAATGCACTGTACACGACAGCTTCCTGATGAAAAATAAAACATTAATTCTTATCTCTTTTCTGCTTTTTGCGATTTCACTTTCGGCTCAGCAAAAAGTACGGATTTACGGCTATATTATCGACTCGAACAACCGGGGAATCGAATCTGCAGTTGTTTTTGTCGAGAACTCAAAAGTCGGCGCAACAACCAACCAAAACGGCTACTACGATCTCAATATCGAAGCAGAAGATTCGGTAACGCTTGTCTATTCTATGCTTGGACATGAAACGATACGCCGCACTATTTCACTTTCAAAAAGAGTTTTGCAAATAACCGTTGTACTTCCATTCGTTTCGAAGGAAATCAGCGAAGTGGAAATAATCGGCTATCGTAGGCAAATTTCCACTATCGAAATGCTTGATCCTACAAAATACCGATTAATGCCCAACACAGCGGGAGGAATAGAATCTTTGCTGATTACTTTTTCGGGCGTTACGTCCAACAACGAACTTAGTTCGCAATACAATGTTCGCGGAGGCAGCTACGATGAAAACAGTGTATATGTCAATGGAATTGAAGTTTATCGCCCACTTTTGGTTCGTTCGGGCGAGCAGGAAGGACTAAGCTTTATCAATCCCGACATGGTGCAAAGTTTGGGGTTTTCATCGGGCGGATTCGAAGCTAAGTACGGTGATAAAATGTCCTCCGTTTTAGATATCCGCTACAAAGAACCCACCGAGAACGAAGCTACAATTTCCGCCGGACTACTTGGAGCTTCGGCTTATGTCGGTTTAGCGGGCAAGAAAATGACTCAATTGCACGGAATCCGTTACAAAACATCAGAATATCTATTGGGTACTTTAGATACCAAAGGAGAATATAAGCCGTCCTTTCTCGATTATCAAACTTATCTGACTTATAAAATTGCTCCTAAATGGGATGTTTCTTTCCTTGGTAATTTCTCGCAAAACTCGTATAAATTTACGCCTACCAAGCGCGAAACAACCTTTGGCACTCTCGCTATACCTCGTTATCTCAAAATTTTATTCGAAGGTTGGGAAAAGGATTTGTTCCGTACTTATTTCGGAGCTTTTACGCTAAGCCACCGTCCTAACGACAAATTGAAACTAAATTTATCTTCTTCCGCTTATCATACAAACGAGAATGTGACATACGACATCACAGGTAACTATTGGCTGAACGAGAAAAAAATGGATTTAAACTTGAGTGAAGAAGAGCGGATCGGAGCCTTATTGGGTGTTGGCAAATTTCACGAACACGCCCGCAACTATTTGCGTGCAACCGTTGCCAATATTGCGCACAGCGGCGAATACAACATTGAAAAAACAAATAGCATACAATGGGGAGTGACTTCGCAATGGGAAATTATTTCCGATAAGATAAACGAATGGGAGTGGCGCGATTCGGTGGGTTATTCCCTGCCCTACAACTCGTCGCAATTGAGTTCCAATCTGAAATCGAACAACAAATTGAATACATGGCGAGGCTTGGCTTACTTGCAGGAAACCTATAAATGGGAAAGCGATGCCGGACGATGGACTGGCATCGGAGGAATGCGAGCCAACTACTGGACTTTCAATAACGAGCTGCTAATCAGCTCTCGTGCTTCCTTAGCTTTTTTCCCTTATTGGGATAAAGATTTCAGTTTCCGTTTTGCTACGGGATTGTATTATCAAGCTCCTTTTTATAAAGAGATGCGAAAG
>DAIOHI010000173.1:0-5895 GCA_036744815.1 Paludibacteraceae bacterium | reverse complement strand
GAGGGATTCGAACCCCCGGAACCTCGCAGTTCAACGGTTTTCAAGACCGCCGCGATCGACCACTCTGCCATCTCTCCAATGCTTTATTACTAAAGCGGTGCAAAGATAGTATAAATTTGGCATCTTGCAAGTGATAAGATAAAATTTACAGAATAAAATATATCTTTTGTGTGTGGAAATTATTCTGTGTATATTTGCAGTATTGATAATTTTCGATTACAAATTTAACGTAATTGACTCATTATTGGATGTGTAAGTGTTAATTTACAAATAAAGCAGATGAGTGATTTTATAGTTTCGGCACGCAAATATCGTCCGGTGACTTTCAGTTCAGTGGTAGGGCAATCAACTTTGACAACCACATTGAAAAATGCGATTAAAAGTCGCCAATTGGCGCATGCATATTTGTTTTGTGGACCTCGGGGCGTCGGGAAAACAACTTGTGCGCGTATTTTTGCCAAAACAATCAATTGCCAAAACTTAACATCCGACTTTGAAGCATGCAACGAATGCGAATCTTGCGTTTCGTTCAACGAACAACGATCTTATAACATCCATGAATTAGATGCTGCCTCAAATAATGGTGTGGATGATATTCGGACATTGATTGATCAGGTTCGCATACCGCCTCAAATTGGCAAATACAGTGTTTATATCATTGATGAGGTGCATATGCTTTCGGCTGGGGCTTTCAATGCTTTCTTGAAAACGCTTGAAGAGCCACCTGCTCATGCTATTTTTATTTTGGCTACGACCGAAAAACATAAAATCATTCCTACGATTTTATCCCGTTGTCAGATTTACGATTTTAATCGGATTACCGTACAAGATACGGTTGAATATTTGCAATATGTAGCGAAGCAGGAAGGTGTGAATGTTGACGCGAATGCTTTGAATATAATTGCTCAAAAGAGCGATGGTGGTATGCGCGACGCTTTGTCGATTTTCGATCAGATCGTCAGCTTCTGCGGAAAAAATATTTCGTATCAGAATGTAATTGAGAACTTGAATGTGCTTGATTACGACTATTATTTTAAATTGACTGATGCTTTTTTACAGGGAAATGTCAATCAATCGCTGTTGATATTTAACGAAGTGTTGAATAAAGGCTTCGATGCTCATCAATTTATTACCGGATTGAGTTCGCATTTCAGAGATGTGCTTGTAAGTAAAGATTCTCAGACTATTATCCTGCTTGAAGTTGGAGCCGATATCGGAGAGCAGTATAAAAAGCAAGCAATAAATTGTCCTGCCGACTTTCTTTTTAAAGCATTGAAAATTACCAACGATTGTGAACTCAATTATCGGCAAAGTAAAAACAAACGTTTGCTTGTAGAACTGATGCTGATTCGTTTATGTCAGCTTTCGGACGAAAAAAAAAACGACTTGAGTGAGGGCGACCAAGCTCTTCCAATTCAAAAAATGCAGGCGCAAGTTCAAGTTTCAGAAGCCGTTGCGCCAAAGCCGACTCCTGTTTCGAAGAAGACTCCACCATCGGAAGCTGTTGTAGCGAAACCCGAAATTACTGCAAAAGCAAAGGAAAATAAAGCACCGGCAGCTACTTATCAACGTCCCGGAAGTATTTCTATTTCTGTTCAGCAAGTAGCAGCTTCGCCCCAAGAGAGCTACAGCGAGGTAAAAGCTGAAAAGAATCAAAACAACAAGCATTTTACTGAAGAGGAGCTTATCAATGCTTGGCGGAAATTCACCGAAAGCATTCCGGATGAGGTTTGGGTGGTGAATTTTATTAATGCAAATACGCCCAAGCTTATCTCGACGACTAATTTCGAAGTAACAGTAAGCAATATTATACAAGAAAAAGAATTAAAACGGATACAGACTCATATCCTGACTTTTATCCACAAAGAATTGAATAATTCTTTTATAAAAATGGAAATAAAAGTGGAGGAAGACAACGGAAGTTACCGTTCGTCCTTGCCCGAAGATGTCTATAAATCGATGGTAGAAAAGAATCCCGCATTAGCTAAATTACGAAGCGGATTGAACTTGGAAATAGACTGATAAAAAGATAAATACAGCGTATTTAATTTCGAGTTTCTGATTTCAAACTTAATAAAAACAGACATGTATCGCACTATACAATTAATCCTTACGCCCGAGCAGGCGTCGAATCCGGAGATGCTGGCACTAAAAGCAGCCGTTGCTTTATCCATATCCCGCGAAAGAATAAGCCTGACACGTGTTACCCGAAAGTCGATTGATGCCCGATCGGCACAAATAAAAGTCAATTTAAGTCTTGATGTATATTGGGACGAGCCGGCTCCTGAAGCGGAATTGCCCAACTTCAATTATCATTTTGTGGGAAATGCCGCATCGGTAATTGTTGTAGGAGCGGGTCCTGCCGGACTTTTTGCTGCGCTAAAACTGATTGAATTAGGGCTCAAGCCCATTGTGTTGGAACGAGGGAAAAATGTCAGAGAGCGCAAGGTGGATATTGCTCAAATGAACCGGAACAAAGGCGTAGATTTGGAATCGAATTATTGCTTTGGCGAAGGTGGAGCGGGCACATTTTCCGATGGAAAACTTTATACTAGGTCGAAAAAGAAAGGAAGTGTCGAAAATATCCTGAATGTTTTTTATTATCACGGAGCTAATGAAGATATTCTATACGAGGCACATCCTCATATTGGTTCCGATAAATTGCCTTTGGTTGTGGAGCGAATGGTGAAAACTATTAGCGATTGTGGCGGAGAAGTACATTTCGAAAAAAGAATGGAGGATATTCTGCTTGACGAAAATCAAGTTGTAGGATGTCGCGTATCGGATGGAAGCATTTTTGAATCGAAGGCAATAATCCTTGCTTCCGGACATTCAGCTCATGATGTTTATTTGATGCTTCATGAAAAGGGAATTTCTTTGGAATTAAAAGGTTTTGCAATGGGCGTTCGTGTGGAGCATCCGCAGAACTTGATCGACCGTATTCAATACCGTCAGTCGCCTCGAAACGAACATCTGCCTGCGGCAAGTTATAATTTGGTAGAGCAGGTAAATGGGCGCGGTGTTTACTCCTTTTGTATGTGTCCCGGCGGGCATATTGTGCCGGCAGGAAGCGGCGAAGAGGAGATTGTCGTTAACGGAATGTCGGCATCGAAGCGTAATTCGCCTTATGCCAATTCGGGAATTGTGGTTGAAATCCGTCCAGAAGATATACCCGAAGATTTTCAGCAATACGGCGTGTTGGCAGGATTAAAGTATCAACAATATCTTGAAAATTTAGCTTATCGGAATAATGGAGGTTTGGGATTGACGGCTCCTGCTCAATGTTTGGAAGACTTTGTACGAGGACGCGTTTCGACAAATCTACCCGCCTGTTCTTATATTCCGGGAATAATTTCGTCGCCATTACATTTTTGGCTTCCCGAATTTATTTCAAGCCGTTTGCAAGAAGCTTTTAAGCTCTTCGACCGAAGGATGAGAGGTTATTTGACAAATGAAGCCGTTGTTGTGGGTGTCGAATCGCGTTCGTCGTCGGCTGTGCGTATTCCGCGCGATAATGAAACCGGACAGCATCCCGGTATTTCGGGGCTTTTCCCTTGTGGCGAAGGTTCGGGTTATTCGGGTGGAATCACATCTTCGGCTATTGATGGCGAAAACACTGCTGCAAATGTTGCAGCTTATTTTAATTTAGAAGGTAGAAATTAGAAGTTAGAAAAATATTAATGGGAAGAAAAAGTAACTATACACCACCGCCAAAGGAAACTCGATTGCGAGTAACAGAAGCGGATATTTTAATGAATTTTTTGTTGGCGAAAATGGGAGGCATGAGCCGTAATTCGGTAAAATCGCTGTTGGCTCATCGTCAGGTTTCGGTTAACGATAAAATAACGACACAATACAATCATTCTCTCGCGGCGGGCGATGTTGTTTTGATAAACAGCACGCGGGGCAATATCGAACTTTCGCATCCTAAATTGCGCGTAATGTACGAAGACGCCTATTTGATAGTGGTGGAAAAGAAGGAAGGATTGCTGACCGTGAGTACAGGAAAAGGCGATGAAACAACGGCTTTTTCTATCCTGAAAAATTACGTTAAGAAAGCAAGTCCAAGAAATCGAATTTATGTTGTGCATCGGCTCGATAGGGAAACTTCCGGAGTGCTTGTATTTGCCAAAAGCAGGGAAATCCAGCTTGCTTTGCAGGATAACTGGCACGAAATCGTAACAAAAAGAATTTATGTGGCGCTTGTTGAGGGTAAGGTGGCGAAGCAAAAAGATAAGATCGTAACTTGGCTTACTGAGAATCAAAAATCGCTGAAAATACATTCGAGCGCAACGGATGATGGCGGTCAACAGGCAGTTACCTATTATAAAAGAATAAAATCGAACGAGAATTTTTCTTTGTTGGAGATAGAACTCGAAACGGGTCGGAAAAATCAAATTCGCGTTCACATGCAAGGAATCGGGCATCCGATTGTAAGCGATAAAAAATACGGTTCCCTAACAAATCCTATCGGACGGATAGGGCTTCATGCTCGTATATTGGAATTTAAACATCCGATGAGTGGAGAGATTGTAGGCTTCGAAACGCCTGTGCCGAGGGATTTTCTGAACTTGTTTCACGAGAAGAAATCGTAGTCCCGCCGAGAATCGAACTCGGATCTAAAGTTTAGGAAACTTCCGTTCTATCCATTGAACTACAGGACCCTTTTCTTAAAGTGGCACAAAAATACGTTTTTTCGACTAAATAATAAAAACTTTTCGAAAATAAGGGCGGATAAAAGAGAAATCGCTCTTGCTTTGACATTTTGACAGAAAAACATCCGGTTTTTCATCTTCGCCATGTGCTAATAAGGAAAAAGCAAGTGCTTATTGTCTGTCAGCACATGCTAATAAGGAAAAAGCAGGTGCTGATTGTCTTTCAGCACATGCTGATAAAGAAAAAGCAGATGCTTATTGTCTTTCAGCACATGCTGACGAAGTAAAAGCAGATGGAAATTGGATAAAAGCATTTGCGTTGGAAATGATATGGAATGATTTTCATTTGTTGCAGTCTGTCGTTAGTTATAAAAAACAATCTCAGTAAATGAGTAAAACAAAAAATAAATATTTCACCGTTTGGGATGGTCGCGAGCCGGGCATTTACAGTTCTTGGGAGGATTGTAAAAGGCAGGTTCATGGATATCCGACGGCAAAATACAAAGGTTTTGCGACCGAAGCTGAGGCGCGCGAAGCTTTTCTTTCGCCTTATTGGAACTATGTAGGGAAGGAGAAAAAGGAGAAAGCCGCTGATCCGAAAAAGGCTGCGAAAATAGGCAAACCTATTACCGATAGTCTGGCGGTGGATGCTGCTTGCAGCGGAAATCCCGGCTTGATGGAGTATCGAGGCGTTTATACAAAAACCGGTCAGGAAATATTTCATCAGGGTGTTTTTCGAAACGGAACGAATAATATCGGCGAGTTTTTGGCATTGGTTCATGGCTTGGCTTTGTTGAAACAAAAGCAAAGTCCGCTGCCTATTTATTCCGATAGCGCAACCGCCATAGCTTGGGTGCGGGCTAAAAAAGCGAAAACAAAGCTCGAACAAACAAGTGATAACAAGGAGCTTTTCGATTTGATTCAGCGAGCCGAAAATTGGCTGGCGATAAATAGCTATTCCACCAAAATAATAAAATGGGAAACCGAAGTTTGGGGTGAAATTCCTGCCGATTTCGGGAGAAAATAAAATGCCCCTAAATCCCCTAAAGGGAAGTTAATACAAGAAATAGCGATAAAATAGCTTTAATATAAGTATCTAAGATCGTCAATCAAAATTCTAAAATAAACATGCATTTTTCCAACTTCTTTAAATATTGTCCTGTTTGCGGTTCGGATTCTTTTGCTACGAAGGACTCGAAATCGAAACAATGCGGACAATGCGCTTTTGTCTATTACATAA
>DAIOHI010000172.1:0-5937 GCA_036744815.1 Paludibacteraceae bacterium | reverse complement strand
AAATCGTGTATTTCACGAAGAATAAGCATAATATCGTAGGCGGGTTTATTATAAACAAGCAAGTTTTGATTCCTGTCGTATATCAATCCGCGGGGAGGATATTGGGTTTTTCGAAGGAAGGCGTTACTATCAGCTCCTTCTTTATATTTGTCTTCCAAAATCTGAATATTGAACAGACGAATAATATAAACCAAAACTATAATCGAAATAATTACGGCAATCACATATCTCCTATTCTGAAGCGTATCATTAACCATTACTATTCCTTTTTAAGAAATTGGACAGCAAGTATCAACACAATAGTAACGACGGAGCTGATTAATGTTTTCAACATTAAAACACCGAAACCGATAAAATTAAAGGCTTCCATCGAAAACAAAACCACATGATGAATCAAGACCAGAAGCAACATATATTTGATATAGTTGGCTATACCGAAGGTTTTTAAGGACGGACTGGGATTTTCGTTTTCTTCAAGAGAAACAAAAAGCTTAATAACCGGATATCGTAGAAAAGCCATGAAAACCGTTGCAAAAGCATGCAATCCCATTGTATTTGAAAAAACATCAACGGTCAATCCTATAATAAATGCCAAAATCAGTGTCAACCAGCGCGGAGTCTGCACCGGAAGCGAAAGGATAAAAAGAAGGTAGATATATGGACAAACGTATCCTAAGAACTGAATATTATTCAACACAAGCACCTGAAAAAGTACCAGCAAAACAAAGCGTAATATGTTTTGTATATAAATATGCATTTACTTCTGTGTTGTTTTTTCCAATTCTTTTTGTTCCGAATAATTAAAATAGTGGATTACATTCACATAGGAAAGTGTTCGGAAATTAACCGCGAGTTCTACTCTTATATCGAAATAAGGACTGCTATCGTCGAGCGAATATTCATCAATCACTCCAATCATAACGCCATCGGGAAAAACGGTAGTCAAGCCGCTGGTCACAATCGTATCGCCTTGCTGAACCTCCACGTGGCGAGCTATATCTTCGAGACTTGCATGCCGATAATCTCCGCCTTTCCACAGCAAAGGTCCGTTGTAGTTTGTTCGTTTAAATTTAGCGCTTACCTGCAACATGGGATTCAAAATCGGAATAACCGTTGCAAAATTCTCACTAACGGTCTTAATAATCCCGACAACGCCGTCTTTGTTGACAACGCCCATATCGGGACCAATGCCGTCTTTCGCTCCTTTATTGATGGTGATATAATTTTGAACTTTATTGGTACTGTTCGCAATTACTTTTGCCGATATATATTCGTAATTTAAATCGGGAGCAATCGAAGAGGAATCTGTTCTATAAGCCGCTTCTTCGAAAGAAAATAGTTGCGCTTGCAAATTAGAGACTTCATTTTTCAGAAGGGTATTTTCCTCAGCCAATTCCTTGTTGACATAACCTAAACCAAAGAATTCTGTTACCGAATTAGATAGTTGCAACAAGCTCGATACTGCCGAATTACTCGACGACAAAAAAACGCTTCGCTGATAACCTCTATTTTGAACAATAAGAACAACTGACACTACTTGCAAAAATACAAATAGGAAAACAACGCTGTATTTTATTAAAAAATTAATTAGGTTGCGCATGAAGCATCAGCAGTAAGACTGTGGTAAACTGCAAGCAGCAAGCACTAAGCCAATGTTCTATTCACCGCTTACAGTTTGCTGCTTACTGCTTTTCTACCTGATTAGGAATGAGAATTTATCGACATTCTTAAGTGCTATACCCGTACCACGAGCAACAGCATGCAAAGGATCGTCGGCAATATGGAACTGTATGTTCAGTTTGTCAGTCAATCGCTTATCCAATCCGCGAAGCAAAGCTCCTCCTCCTGCCAAGTACACACCTCGTTGAACGATATCAGCATAAAGTTCGGGAGGCGTTTGTTCCAATGCGCTTAAGATAGCAGCTTCAATTTTAGATATGGATTTTTCTAAGCAATGTGCTACTTCCTGATACGAAACAGGTACTTCCATCGGAAGAGCGGTCATGCGATTGGGACCGCGAACGATATAATCAGCCGGAGCATCTTCCAAATCGGTAAGAGCCGCGCCTACATTTATCTTTATTAATTCCGCCGTGCGCTCTCCCACTTTCACATTGTGCATGCGTCCCATGTATTCAACAATATCCATAGTGAGATCATCGCCCGCAATACGTATCGACTTATTCGAAACAATACCGCCCAAGGAGATGACGGCAATTTCTGTTGTTCCACCGCCTATATCCACAATCATGCATCCGGTAGGAGCTTCCACATCAATTCCGATACCGATAGCGGCAGCCATTGGCTCATAAATCATATACACTTCACGTCCTCCGGCATGTTCCGATGAATCGCGAACGGCACGTAATTCAACTTCCGTACTTCCCGAAGGGATACAAACCACCATTTTCAACATAGGTGAAAAAAGACGGCTCTTGGTAGGAATCATCTTTATTAATCCGCGAATCATCAACTCTGCCGCGTAAAAATCGGCAATAACTCCGTCGCGCAAAGGACGAACGGTACGAATACCTTCGTTCTCTTTTCCCTGCATCTGACGTGCTTTTTCTCCAACAGCAATCAATTTATCGCTTCTTTTATCAAGAGCCACCACCGAAGGCTCGTCCACTACAATCTTGTTGTTGTGAATAATGATGGTATTTGCAGTACCTAAGTCTATTGCTATTTCTTGTGTAAATGAAAATAATCCCATATATTTTAATAATTTATTAACGGATTAATTGATTAACAGACTGATAAATTATTGAACAATAAAAACTCGAATTTCAGTTATTCAATCAATCAATTATTCAGTGATTAGGTTTAATGTTTAAAATGACGAAATCCTGTTGTTACCATCGAAAGACCTAAGTGATTGCAAGCTTCGATAGACTTTTGATCGTTGATAGATCCTCCCGGTTGAATAACGCTTTTAATTCCCGCTTTAGCTGCCAGTTCCACACAATCGGGGAAAGGGAAGAAAGCATCCGAAGCCATAACCGCGCCACTCAAATCGAAACCGAAATGAGCCGCTTTCGCGATAGCTTGTTCGGTAGCGTCAACACGCGATGTTTGACCAACGCCGCTCGAACACATTTGTTTGTTCTTCGCAAATACAATTGCATTGGACTTCGTGTGTTTCACTATTTTATTTGCAAAAAGCAAATCTTCTATTTCTTCTTCGCTGGGTTCTACTTCGCTTACAACTTTCAAGTCGGTTTCCGTTTCCGTTTTTAAGTCTTTGTCCTGAAGCAGCAATCCATTAAGGATGGAGCGAAACTGAACTTTCTTCAATCCTTCGTTTTTAAGAATAAGTATGATGCGGTTCTTCTTTTGCGAAAGTATTTCAAGAGCTTCCAAATCGTAATCGGGAGCGATAATCACTTCGAAAAATATCTTGTTTATTTCTTCGGCTGTTTCTTTGTCAACTACCGCGTTGGTAACCAGTACGCCTCCGAAAGCCGAAACAGGATCGCCGGCAAGCGCGTCGTTCCATGCATCCAAAACGGTTTTTCGCGAAGCGATTCCGCAAGCGTTGTTATGTTTGAGAATGGCGAATGTCACTTCATCGTCGAAATCGTTGATCAGATTTACTGCCGCGTCGATATCGAGCAAGTTGTTGTAGGAAATTTCTTTGCCTTGCAATTGTTCGAACATTTTATCGAAATCGCCAAAGAAGACTCCTTTTTGATGTGGATTTTCGCCGTAACGCAATACTTTAGCATTGTTGGCAGCTATCCGCAAAGCAGAAAATTCACCTTTGTCGAAGTAATTGAAAATAGCCGCGTCGTAACGTGACGAAACAGCAAAAGCTTCTTTAGCAAACCAACGACGTTCTTCGATGGTAGTTGCCGAATCATTTTCGGAAATAATATGCAAAAGCGGTTCGTATTGCACTTGCGAAGCTACAATAACCACATCTTTAAAGTTCTTCGCCGCAGCGCGAATAAGCGAAATACCACCAATATCTATTTTTTCGATAATCTCAGCCTCGCTTGCTCCCGAAGCCACCGTAGCTTCGAAAGGATATAAATCAACAATTACCAAATCGATTTCAGGTATATCGTATTCGTTGATTTGAGCCTGATCTTCCGCTAAGTCGCGGCGATTAAGAATGCCTCCGAATATCTTTGGATGTAAGGTTTTCACTCTGCCGCCCAATATGGACGGATAGGAGGTTAGTTCCTCAACTGCTTGACAAGGAATATCCAAGGATTCGATAAAAGACTTAGTCCCTCCGGTGGAAATAAATTCGACACCGTCGGCATGCAGCTTTTTTATGATAACATCCAAATTATCTTTGTGATAAACGGAAATCAGCGCTTTCTTAATTTGCTTTTTCACAATGGCTATTTTTCTTTTGTTTACTAAGTTGCAAAGCTACAAAAAAATACTTGTTTAATCCAAAAAGAGAGATGATGATTTTCAACAAGAAAGAGAGTATATATCGACTTTATTGTTAAAAAAATCGAAAAGTTTTTCTAACAAAAACTTCGTGGAGATTAATCCAACTTTTCAATGACTTGAGCCAATATCTCCTCTTCGCTTCCCGAAACAATTATGTCGGCTTGCAAATAAGTCGTTTCGCGCTTTGCCAATCCTTCGGAAATAAAGCTTTCAAGTTCCGCCCCTTTTCGTTGTGCCAGCAATGGACGCTTATTGAATTTATCTGACTCCAAGCGACGAGCAAGTTCATCCACCGTCCATTTTAGATATACTGTGCTACCACGCTCTTTCATATATTGCATATTGTCGAAAAAGCAAGGCGCGCCTCCACCTGTTGATATTACCACGTCTTCAAACTCGGCAAGTTCATGCAGGCACTTTCGCTCCAATTCGCGAAAAGCCGCCTCTCCTTCTTCTTCAAATATCTGCGAAACACTTTTTTGCCTTTTAGCTTCAATGGATTTATCCGTATCGAAGAAAGCAAAACCGATGCGCTCCGCCAGCATTTTGCCTATGGTCGTTTTTCCTGAACCCATATAACCTAGTAAAAAGATACGTTTTTCCATAAAACATCTATCTGTCTTGTTTCAAAAGCCAAAATTACATTATTATTTATTTACAGCCATCAAATGATGTTAAATTCTGTTTTTTCCTTTCATTTGCTTGACATATTTTCACATTATCACTTTTTTATTATCTTCGCAGCTTGTTTCAGAAAGAACAACAATCACCAACTTAATTTAATTATCAATTGTATGACACGAAGAATTCTTTTTTCCGTTGCCTTGCTTTTTGTATTTGTTTTGAGCCAGGCGCAAAACCTGCAATTGCACTTTGATCCTCGCCACTCTCTCTATGGCGACAATGTATCATCAGCAAATTACCTGACAGCTACCTACGAAATGTTTCGTCCCGACAAATGGGGTTCGACCTTTATGTTTGTCGATTTAGATTTTAATTTAGACAAAACCGGCATCGGGCTTGCTTATGCTGAAATTGCGCGTGATTTCAAAGTTGGGAATTGCCCTCTTATGCCTCATATAGAATACAATGGCGGATTGGGTTTGGTTAATGGTACAGGATTTGGCTTCTCGATCCCAAGTTCGTATTTGGCGGGAGCTTCCTATTCTTTTCAATTGGGTAAGTTTTTCATGGGAACCTATCTTACCTATAAATTAAACGCTTTCGAAAAGGCAAGTCACGATGTTCAATGGACTGTTACGTGGAATGCTAACTTTTTGAATGACAAACTCTCGCTTGGAGGTTTCCTCGATCTTTGGACGGAAAACAAAGACCAATCGGGCTTAACCGACGCAGGCAAAAAAGTGATATTCCTCAGCGAGCCTCAAATTTGGTATAATTTCACTCCGAATATTGCTGTTGGGAGCGAAGTGGAATTGAGCTATAACTTCATAGGAAACAAATTTTATGCAATTCCTACTTTAGCCGCTAAATGGAATTTCTAAATAAGGAACACACTATATAACAACT
>DAIOHI010000171.1:0-5962 GCA_036744815.1 Paludibacteraceae bacterium | reverse complement strand
CATAGCTTTTTGTCAATGGATACTGCTCCGGATTGCGGACGTCTTCGATGGAGAAAGGACAAAATCCCATAGCGTCGTGCGCTCCAAAGGCATAAAGCGCCTGCACCGAGTTAGTTTCTGCTAAGCGTATTTCGGGAATAAAGAGTGGATTGCCCGAAACATGATATTGCGCTATCCAATCGGCAAATCCGGGATCGTAAATGTCGGGTGCGAGAAAGTCGATGTCGGGTGCCGAAGCTCTCCAAACATCCAGCAGATGCGCCAAAGGTCCGGCGCTCGGATATTCGCCCGGCTTGCGTCCGCGGCTGTTTAAAGCGGCATTCAAAAACATGGGCAGATTATAAGCATCTTTTCCTGCTTTGGCTATTTCCTGCACATAAAGTCCGTAATAATATGCCATAAATACTTCTTCGGCATAGAGGCTGTTTCCGAATACTTCGCTCCAGCTTCCCTTCGTCGGAAAAGCTTGCTGCTCCCAAAGCTCAAGAAGCTGAGGGCGTAAATCTTTTTTGTTTTTTATCAGGTAATCCATCAGTTGCTTCGGAACAGCGGAGTTGAATGCCTTGTCGGCTTCCTTGCCGTACTCGCGGGCGCTTTCGAGCATACCGATTTCATTTTCCACCTGCATCATGATAACCGTTTTGTTTTTGTCGTATTGAGCGATGTGCTGCATCAACTTTACGAAAGCATTTTTGTCAGCGGTCAGATTGTTCTCGCTGAATGCCGACATTATCTCAAGCACTCGTCCTGATTTAGTAACTGCGCGGGGGTATTTTTTGTAATCTTCCTTTATCCACAGCGGGGCATAGCACGACATGCTGTTTTTCCACGAAGCGAACCAAAGAAAAACTATTTTCAACTCATGTTTTTGGGCAGTATCAATGGCTTTGTTTACCGAAGTAAAGTCGAATACGCCTTGCTGAGGCTCTATCAAGTCCCAATAGGCAGGAATCAACAAGGTATTCAGCCCCATTCTTTGGGTTTTCTCGCAGGCTTCTTCCAATTGCACGAAGGAGGCTGCGGTAGAATTGCCAAGCTCTCCACCCAAAATCAGAAAGGGGCGGTCGTTGACAATCAATTGGGTAGCGCTGCCTTGTTTTTGTAAGCGCGGCAGGCTGCTTTGTTGAGCCGATAGAGGTAAGTGTAAAGTAAGTATTAATGCCCAAATAAGTTGTTTTCTCATTGTCTTTTCTTATAAATTATGCCAAGCATATCAGCATGATTATGTCTTTTTCTACTCTTTTATTATTTCTCTTTCAGGAAGATTGTGCTTTTCAGTACTGTTTTATAGAATTGTCTTTTAACTGAAGCTATGTTTTTAAAAAATTTGGGGCAAAAAGGCTGAGTTTTTGCCCCAAATAAGTTGTAATTTATGAATCAGATATGTTATTTATCTGTGCTTCATTCTGGAGTTTCCTCATCACCTTTTTGAGTGTTCAGATAATCATCTCCGGAGAAATCATCTCCGATATCGCGTCCTGCCAATCCATCGCAGAAGCCTTTGTAAGCATGCTTACGACCAAAATCTTTGTCGAATAGATTCGGACTTTCGTCGGGCAGCCAAAACTCGTGTTCCCGTTTGGCATCTGTTACACCCCAAATGGTGATACCCGAACGTTGAGCTTCCGGCACATATTTGATGTAAGACTCAGCAATATATTGATAGGTCAAGGATTGCATTTCAAACTGCCCTGCACTCGGAGTAGCGGTGCCTAAGCGAACATCCAACTCGGTTACGCGAACTAGCTTGCCTGTAGCAGCCATTTTCTTGAACATATTATCAACACGGGCTTTGAAGGCGGCTGTTGTATCAGCAGATACGTGCATTTGTGTGCCGATACCATCTACATTTTGTCCGTTGCTATCAATATATCTTACTAATTCGATCAAAGCATCCAGTTTGGCTTCGTTACTTTCCAAATTAAAGTCGTTGACAAAGAGTTTTACATCGGCATTTGCTTTGTATTTATGAGCATATTCGAATGCTTTTACCGCATATTCTTTTCCAATATAATATCCCCAATAGAAATGATCGTCAGCCCAATTCAGATGTAAACCTTCTTCTTCAACTGGTTCGGTGTCCGGTTCTTCGTCATCGTCATTTTTCATGAAGTTTCCTCCCACACCGCGCAATTCGTTGTTGTCAGCAATCGGTTCATTTATCACATCCCAAGCTTGTACACGCGATCCGGAGTATTCCATTATGCCTTTAAACCAAGCTTCCATTGCTCCGAGCAAAGCGGCTTTCTTTTCTTCGGGAGTTTTGTAGATATAAGTGATAGCACTCGTTGCTTTAGGAGACTTTTTCTTCACTCCGGCAGCGCTTTCTTTCTTTTCTCCGAATTTGATGTTATCTACATAATAAGTTCCGGCAGTTTTAGCAAAGTTGATACAAAGCCTGTTCATGCCTTCTAAAGTACAAGTAAATTCTTCTTCAAAGGGAATCCATGTGTTAGCTACAGTTGCGAAACTTCTGTAACCTTCTCCGCTGTAATCACTCGAATTTTGTACTTGGAAAGTGAAATCGGGATTTGCTACCGTTGCTTTTATCATTGCCGAATACATGTAAGTTTTACCTACTACCAATGCTTCGGGTAATGTAAACGCAGTTTGAGCACTGTATGAGTTGGCATCCGTAGGATTTACCATTTTCATGCTATAGTCGCTGTTGTAACCTTCGCCTAAAGCAGAAATTTCTCGGGTCGAACTATTTCCCCAGCCTCCCCAAGAGCCAAGAGTACCTTCTTCGAAGTTAGTATTATCGCCGATTAAGATGTTTGCCATTTTTTCTTCTATCTTCTTACCGAATTTGAAATTGTCGATAGAGTAATCTGCTGCTATTTTTCCAAAATTGATCAATACTCTGTTTATATCATCGTAAGTAGTGGTAAATTCAGATTGACACAATACCCAAGACGTTCCCACGTCGAAAGTATGATAGCCCTCTTGACTGCCGTAAGTACTTCCGTTTTGTACCTGAACTTGTAGTTGACCTGCACCGGAATTGGACTTCGCCATAAATTGGAATACGTAAGTAACTTCTTTTTCCAGATAATCGGAAAAGTTGTAAGCAGCCTGAGCGCTATATGAATTGGCATCTGTAGGGTTTGTTAAAACCATGGCATAATCACTTTCGTAGCCTTGCCCTTGTGCAGAGATTGCCTTCGATGAGCTATTTCCCCAAGAGCCCCACGGATTTGTTGTTCCGTTTTCAAAGTCGAAATTCTCTATCACGTTTGCCACAACATCGTTCGGGTCTGTTTCGATAATTACTTCCGGACCTATCAAGGACTTCAAGTAAATTTGCCTTTGCTGTGTGTGCCAAAGCAAGGTATGTCCGAAGACCTTCATATCTGCCGGTGCTTTTTCAAAGAATTTATCGAGCAACGTAAAATCCAAGCTTCCATTATTTCTTACAACGGAAGAGTGCTTCATGGCGTTTCCGAGAGTTATCATGTGATAGTTGTCGTCAACAATTTTCTTGTATGTCGGATCTTCTATATAAAGTTCTGCTCCAACGCCTACACCGATTATCATTCCGGCGGGAGCATAGTTTTTAATGAAGTCGTAGTTCGCAATTTTTTCTGCCAAAGCTAAAGGAACCTCCGAAGATACAATAGGATAATGTCCTTCGGGTGTAGCCCATTCCATCTTTTCATCGTAACAGCTGCTTAATAGTAAAGCAGACGCCATCAACGTAAGAATGATTTTATTTAGTTTCATATCTATTATTTTATTTTATTCGTAAGTACTAAATTTATTGTTTTGACTTATTCCTCTTCTGCCGCTTCGTCATTAAAGTCGGATATCTCTATATTGGCATAAGGAACCACGCGCCAATTGTCGATATAAATTCGTTGATTCATCAATACAGATGTGATACTAAGTCCTTGGTAAGTAAAGTCGGTGTTTACGAGTCCCATTCCAAAGTTTTTATAAGTTGCAGCGAGACGATCTTCAACTACAGCTTGAAATGTGGGCGGCGTTGTAACCTCTTTGTCAGCCAATTTATCCGCATAATATCCGAATTTGCTAAAGGGTATTGTAACGGTTTGCCATCCTGTTGTTTGGAAAGGAAGGATTTGCCCATCCTGAATATAAGGAACAAAGAAAGCAGTGTGTTTTTTGCCATCGTCGTCGGAACCGATACCTCCGAAATTGAAGTTATTGAACAATGACAACTGAATATGTCCTGTCGAGCTCCAAGCTTCCGGCACATAGATGTCGAATTGGAAAGCAACTTCTGCCAATGGAGTCGAAGCTGTAATGCCGTACGCTTCATTGTACATGCGTGTCCAGTCGTCCAGACCTCCGTCGCCGCCTTCAGTCCAACACTCGATAGCTCTCGCTTTTCCGGGAAGAACACCACCGTTTGCACCCGTCAGAATGCGTTCGGGAATTAATTGAAGACATTTTCCGCGTCCTGAGTTTAATGGATCGTTTACCAAATCATCGGCATTGATCATTGATCCGGTTTCGCTCCAGCTCCAGTAGCCTTGCTTTCCGTTTTCATCGGAATCGAAATCAAGAACCATGCAGTTGGTAAAATTAAAGTAACCCGGTGTTGCCGCTTTTCCATTAGCTCCTTCCGAATAAATAGAACCGCCTTCGCTAAGTCCTGTAGGCATTGTAAATGAATACCATTTGCCCTCTTCGTCCGACTCTATACCTGTAATTACTTCCACTCCTCCCGGAAGAGTTAGTTTTGTCGTTTCGTGCAAGTTGGAACCGTAAACGGTTACTTTTTCTCCGGCTTTTGGCAAGGAATTGCTAATGCTCGTAATAAAAGGTGTTGCTGCACGAATGATAAGAGGAAAGGTAAATTCCGCTCCTTTTTTTACAAAACGAATGGTATTACGCACATCTGTATCCGCTTCCATCACAGGAGTTTTGGAATGAATACTTAGCAACATTGAATTATCTGTTATATAAGCAACGTTAAAATAAGTATCGTAACCATTTACATAGATTTTTTGCATACCGAGGAAACCGCTTCCTTCGATACGAATCAACTGACCGAGGCGGGCAAAGTCAACCGGACGGTCGGGCTGGCTCGACTTGTGGTCTTCCAAGTACACCTGTGTTACTTTGATGGCTGTGTTGTCGTATTTACTTTCATCTTCGCAAGATGAAAATACGGCAAGCACAAGCGCAAAACACAGAAGGTATATATATTTTATTTTTTTCATATCAGTATTTCTTTAGCATTAATACAAGTCTGTTATTTTTTCTTCGGCAAAAGGATAAGCTACAGGATCTTTATCCAAATAAGGATTTTTACTCTTATCCACATCCGATACCGGTAGCGTTAGGCTTCCTACTGTAGCTGTAGAAACTCCGGTGCCTTCATTTACTTTAACATACAGAACATCGGCTGATTCGTCGTACTCATAACTTGCGTTACGATCTTGATTGTTCATGTAATTTACCACTTCTTGTTGACGGTAGTATGAACGGCGTACCAAGTCGTACCAGTATTGTCCTTCCATTGCCAATTCTATACGGCGTTCGTATTTCAAATCGTCGAATGTAATAACATCTTTCGTTGGCATTTTAGCCCGCTCGCGTACTTTGTTGAAATAAGTAAGAGCGGTAGCATCGCTTGTGGATGCATTATTGCCTAAAATAGCTTCGGCTAAGTTCAAATATACTTCGGCTAAACGAAGCATGTGGGTGTTTAATCCGGAGCTTTGCTTGTAGCTCACTCCGTTATCATCCATAGTTCCGATAACATATTTCTTGATGTTACATTTTTCATTGTATCCGGTTTCAGTTACTCCATAGGTATAACCACTGCCTTTTTTATACAATTCGGGATAAAAATCTCCGTAAGTAGCTATGGTTGAATAACGGCGAACTTTGTCTTTCGGATCGTAGCTGCGAACCAAATCCCATGAAGCGTAAGTGGCATTTCCCCAGTTTGTTGCATCAGCAACCATGGTTGACCATCCGAAGTAAGCCG
>DAIOHI010000170.1:3856-5975 GCA_036744815.1 Paludibacteraceae bacterium | reverse complement strand
TCCGCCGAAACCCAGCAAAATACATTGAAATAACAGAGTCGAATCTTGACCATCAAGCAAGAATCTATTACCTTTGCATCGCGTTATTATTAAAGATAGATTTATGTTGATTGATGAAAGAAGTAACCGTCGCGAACGTTTGATGCAAGTTGCTAACGCTATGATGACGGCTGCGCGAACGGCACCAAAAGGAAAAGGCTTCGATATTATCGAAATAGCTTTAGTGACGGATGATACGATTGAAACATTGTCGAAAGCCATGTTCGAATACAGCGAACGCACAGGATTGAAATTCGTATCGCGCGATGCCGAAAATATTTTGGCTGCCGAAGCCATTGTTCTTATTGCAACAAAAGAGCGGGTTCATGGTTTAAATTGTGCCTATTGCGGTTTCGATACTTGCGAGGAAAAATTGCAATATCCCGATGTGCCTTGCGCGCTCAATAGCGTTGATGTGGGTATTGCCATTGGTTCGGCTTGCGCTGTTGCTGCCGATTGGCGAGTGGATAATCGTGTGATGTTTTCGGTTGGGCGTGTGGCACAAGAGCTAAATATGATGCCGGGATGCAGTTCTATTTATGGGATACCGATTAGCAGTTCGTCTAAAAATCCTTTTTTCGATCGACGTCCTAAAACTCCGCCTGTTCAGTAGTTTATCGTCTTTTCACGACCCCGATATTAAAAAATACCGTTGTTTATGCTTCGGTATTTTTGTTTTTTTACCTAGATTATAGAAGAAAATGAATAGTAATATTAGTATTAATAATTCGGAGAATTTTCCGGCAAAGGAAAAATTATGGACACAAAGCTTTATTTGTATTTGTATCGGTAATTTTTTATTGTTTTTCGCTTTTTATTTATTGCTGCCTATTTTGCCGCTTTATCTTATCGAAGTTTTCGATACAAGTCGCTCGATGGTTGGTGTTGTGCTCTCGTCATACACAATTGCCGCGTTGATTATTCGTCCGCTTTCGGGTTTTATCCTCGATATGTTTAGTCGGAAACCTATTTATTTGATAGCTTATATCCTGTTTATACTTTGTTTTGCCGGCTACATCTATGCTTCGGTAATTATGCTGTTTCTATTTATGCGTGTGTTGCACGGCGCAATTTTTGGTTTGGTAACAACGGCAGGAAACAGTCTTGTTGTCGATATAATGCCGTCGTCGAGGCGGGGAGAAGGTTTAGGCTTTTTTGGAGTTGCCAATAATTTAGCGATGGCAACCGGACCGATGCTTAGCTTGTTTTTACATGATTATTATAGTTTTAATGTCTTGTTTTACATTGCTATTGTTTGCGGTTTGTTTGGTTTCTTGTTTGCTTCGAGCGTCAAACACGAGAAAAAAGTGGAGCGAAGCATTAAGCAGCCGATATCTTTAGATCGTTTTTTCTTGCCGAAAGGTATTTTCGCCGGTTTCAGTCTGATGCTGATGTCTATTCCTTATGCTATGCTGACTACTTACGTGGCGATTTATGGTAAAGAATTAGGTATTACGAGCAGCATGGGTTTGTTTTTCTCGTTGATGGCTTTAGGGATGATCTCGTCTCGTCTTTTTTCAGGGTCCTTAGTCGATAGAGGCAAGTTAACTTGGGTAATTGCTGTAGGAACAAGTATTTGTATATTTGCTCTTTTCTTGTTGTCGAGCTTAAATTTGTTTAGCAAGCAGGTAGATGTTTTTTATGTTTCCTTGCTCTTTTATCTTGTCGCTTTAATGTTGGGCGCTGGATACGGACTGTTGTTTCCAGCTTACAATACGCTGTTTGTAAACTTAGCACCCAATAATCGACGTGCTACAGCAAGTTCCACCTATCTTACAACATGGGATGCAGGTATTGGTGTAGGCTTGGTAATTGGCGGACGCATTGCCGATACTTCAGGTGGACTTTCATTATCCTATTTAATTGGAGCAATTTCTGTTGTATTATCTTTTATTTTATTCAAATATTTGGGAGCTCCGCATTACGAAAGAAACAAACTCAGATAAGATATTTTTGATACACATTGTTATTTACAGCAAAAGCCTCTTTATTTTTAATAAAGAGGCTTTTGCTGTAAGTTTATTACACTTTTATCTACTTCTTGTCCAACTGTCCGAAAACTCGTTGCAATATGCTGTTT
>DAIOHI010000170.1:0-3846 GCA_036744815.1 Paludibacteraceae bacterium | reverse complement strand
AAATATTTGGGAGCTCCGCATTACGAAAGAAACAAACTCAGATAAAAATTAAGCAATAGGTTTTCTATTGCTTAATTACGAATGTGTTTGTTGTATCTTATTTTTTCTGAAACTTATATGTTTGATTGTCGTCCAACTGTAACAAATAAAATCCTGGAGTGATATCCTGTAAAACACAAGATCCATTCGGTATCGAAATTTGCTTAACAATTTCACCTCTCATATTGAAAACAATAGCTTGACCACGATATCCCTTAATATGTAATTTGTTCTCATTCGAATCGAAAAATACTGAGATAGGATTATTTTCAGTAGCAGAGTTATCTTCTGTTGGAAGATCGTCGAAAGGAGGTGCTAATGGTGCGCGAGCTATGCCTCCACCGCCTATTGAACTCGACTGATTGTTTACGACAACATGTAAATTCGCAAATATTTTTTGCATATCGTTGGCAAAAGGACTGTCTTTTGTTGCGCTGAAATCAAAGCCCCAATTATTTTTAAATTCATCTTTAAAACGTCCGTCGGGTCCCCACTCGGTTGCAATAGCATTTACATCCCAAGCTGTATCGTCCACGATGTACGCTCCATAATCTTGAAAAGCTTGAGCCAATATCTTGCCAGGTTCGGTTTCTAAATCATAAGAGGAAATCGCTACATCAGGTGGTAATGCTAATAAGGCTCCCATACGGCAATCTTTTACAATCGGATTTTTCCGATCTTTACCATAATTAACCGAAGCTTTGCTGTCGGCAGTGAGAGCGGGCCAACGGAATCCTTTAGATTCGTTGTTGTAATATAAATTTTTGTTCGAGAAAACATTAACTTTCAAAGCGTGGCGTATCGGACCGGAAGTCGGCGTTAATTCTCCAACTCTCAAAGTGCCACCAATGGCTGATAGGTAGGAACCTCCATGTGCTCCGTAGTAGCCGTTGCCATAAATACTTTTGTCGTCGTTTTTAAATTCAAATGTATAGTAACTCGTAGCATCTTCTCCGGGTTTACAACGAGCAAAGGGCTGTGTTTGTACGATAGTTTTTCTGTCGGACATCAATATTGCCGCTCCTGAATTGGGAGTACCTCCTGACCAATTTTCGGGACTTACAACAAAGTCATCGGGTAGAGGAATAGCTTCGTCAAAGACTTTGCCGCCTGTTATGTTACAACGTGATTTGCTGGAATCCCATCTTGCATCACTTTCATAAATATATCGTAAAGGAGCATCCGGACACATTACAATATAGTCTTCGTCGATAGTCATGACATAATAACCGGTCGGTAATTCTAACTGAGCATGAACATATTGCGCATTACTTCCTATTGGAGTGTTCCAAATAGACTCAACACTAAATGGCCATTTTAAAACATTTCTACTCGTAGGTAGAGGCTCATAACTCAATTGTCCCATTGCGAATGTTGCGATACATAAGCCTAGAAGAGGGATTATCGCCTTTCTAAATTTAAAGATAATGCAGTTCATTTTGTTAATCTTTAGGTTATTACTAAATTAATTATAGCCTGATCATTATCTTTTATAAAGCAAAAAGCGAGCCGTTTTTTTCGTAATTCACAATATCCCTTACGAATACATCCTGACACATATCTTCACAGATAATGTCCGAGTTAAAAAAAAATTCTTATTTCTTTATTTTGTCTTTCAGCAGTCCTTTACTTCTTGTCCAACTGTCCGAAAACTCGTTGCAATATGCTGTTTACGCGAGCTGCGGGATCAGTACGAATAGATTTTTCTTCAGCTGCCACTTTTACGAATAAAGCATCTAAAGCTTTTTCGGTCACATATTCTTCTAAGTTTACATTAACGCTTTTTAGTCCGGCAACAGAACCAACCACGCTGTTTGCTACCGAATTGTATGCTGTTGTAAGTGACTTCCAGCTTTCGGTTGTCGAAAATCCGTTTTTAAACTATTGTAAGTTTTTCCGTGAAGATAAGTGGTTGCCGCATTGTCGGCTCCAAAAAGAATTGAAGCAGCATCTGTTATCGACATACTTGTAATTGCTGATTTGAAAATCGGAGTTGCTTCTTTTACCGCATCTTCAGCCGAACGATTGAGTGATAAAATAGCATCGTTTACTAATTTCTGTCCACCTGGAATTAGTTTGATGTTATCGATAATAGGTTGAGCTTCTTTGGGAAGCAGTATTTTTAATGCTGCGTCGGAGTAAAAACCATTTTCTTTTCCTAAAAAGCCGACAGCGTCTTGAATACCGACGTTTAATGCACTTTTCAATCCGGCGATATTTTCCGAATTTGTAACTCCGGCAGAAGTTGATGTGCTGAGTGTCCCTACTTGAGAGGCTACTTGAAGCAATTCGTTACAGGAGCTTAACAATAAAACACTAAAAACTAGTAAAGCTATTTTTTTCATAATAAATTAATTTGTCTAAATTGATTATTTATATAAATGATGTTGTATTGCATTGTTTGCTGATACATGATAACAATTCTTGTACCCTTTTTGTTGTACATTGTTAAAAATATTTTTGATTTATGTGTATCTTATTGGAGTTTAAGTTTTTATGCGTATTTATTTTGTTGGAAAATTATTTAGTATTATTTTTTAGAGAAATTATTTGCGTATTTAAAATAGAATTATTTATTTTGCAAAATAATTGTTATTAGCAAATATTTGTAATGGAATTAATTTGTCAGTTAAAAGAAATCTATAAAGCTTTATACGCTTACGAAAAGCAATTTTCGGATCAAACAGGAATAACTATAAATGAAGCAGGTAATATAATTAGTTCTACGTTGTGTATAAACGGAAGAAAAAGGCTTTAATTTGCGCGAAATGGGAATTGCGGACAAGCGGCAAATGATTTTTACGCTTACCGAACTAGGAAAAAAGAAAATGCAAGAAATGAAAAAATATCAAATCGACTTGGATAAATTAGTTGGTCATTTGACAAACATTGTTAAGGCTTAATTTGTTTTTTTTATCTATATACTTGTTATTAGCAAATATACTCAATAGGAACTAAAATAATATTACTTCGAAAATTTATAAATCACCAATGAAAATTGTAATTATCGGCGGAGTTGCCGGAGGGGCTACAACGGCTGCGCGCCTCAGAAGATTAGATGAAAAAGCCAATATCGTTCTTTTTGAAAAAGACGAATATGTTTCTTATGCCAATTGCGGATTGCCTTATCATATTGGCGGTGCAATAGAAGAGCGCGACGAACTTTTTTTGCAAACTCCGGAAGGTTTCCGAAATCGTTTTAATATTGATGTACGCATCAAGTCTGAAGTTGTGAAAATCGACAAGGAAAAAAAAACAGTAAGCGTAAAAGATTTAAAAGCAGACAAAACTTACGAAGAAGGTTTTGATAAATTAGTGATTTCTACCGGAGCAAAAGCTGTAAAGCCACCTATCGAAGGCATCGACAACGAAAGAATCTTCTCTCTTCGTAATGTGCCCGATATGGATAGGATAAAATCGTTTATAACCGAACATAAAGCTCAAACGGCGGTTGTGGTAGGAGCGGGTTTTATAGGAATCGAAATGGCAGAAAATTTGAAAGAAGCCGGTGTGGCTGTGTCGATTGTCGAACAAGCTGACCAAGTGATGGGAGTTGTCGATTATCCGATTGCGGCAATGGTGCATCAATATATTCGCAGCCAAAAGATCAATTTGCTATTAAAGGAGAAAATTGTCAAGTTCGAAGCATCCGAAGATAATGTCCTTTTGTATCTCGAAAGCCAAAGAAGCATCAAAGCTGATATGGTAATATTAAGCATCGGAGTAAAACCCGAAAACACTTTGGCGAAAGATGCCGGATTAAAGATCGGTGAATTGGGAGGCATTTCGGTAAACGAATATATGCAG
>DAIOHI010000169.1:0-6011 GCA_036744815.1 Paludibacteraceae bacterium | reverse complement strand
CAAGGCACCGAAGGTTATATGCCATTGGAGTACGAAATAAAATCGGATCAAAATCGTATCAATACGAATCAAATCGTATCAATCTCTTGAGATTTTTTATTTTAATTTTGTATCTTTGCGTATCGAAACGTATCAAGAAAATAAGAGAATGGAAAATAATGTATATGATTTCAGCTTAGAAATTGATTGGAAATTAATCAATATAATCAGCCAAATTGATAGGTTTGATTCGCAATGGACTGCAATAGAGCGAAAAGAAGGTCAGAGTCTCAAACAATTAAAAAGCATTGCCACGGTTCGAAGTGTTGGAGCTTCAACGAGAATTGAAGGCTCCAAAATGAGCGATGAGGAAATCAATGTTTTATTACAAAAAATTGACATTACAAAATTAGAAGACAGAGATTCTCAAGAAGTAGTCGGCTATTTTGAAACGCTTGACACCATTTCGGAATCGTTCGAGGAAATTACCATTTCGGAAAACAGTCTTAAAAATCTGCATAATATTTTAATGCGATATAGCAAAAAAGATGATTGGCACAAAGGCGATTATAAGGTTCACAATAATGCTGTTGAAGCAACTTTCCCAAGCGGAGAAAAACAGATTGTTTTTCAAACTACAGAAGTTGGTTTTGCAACTGAAGATGCCATCAGAAGATTAATCGATTGGTACAATGCAGAAAAAGAGGTTCACACTTTGATAAAAAGTGCAGTATTTACGTATGAATTTTTAAGTATTCACCCTTTTCAAGATGGAAATGGACGGCTAAGTAGATTATTGTCAGCTCTTCTGTTAATGAAAAACGGTTATAATTGGATTCAATATGTAAGTTTTGAACACGAAATTGAAAGTCGAAAAACAGAATATTACAAAGTATTGAGAAGCTGTCAGGCACAACGACCAAACGAAGACGTAACGGATTGGATATTTTTCTTTTTGGATGCTTTGAAGAATATACAATCTCAATTAATGATAAAATTAGAACAAAGCGGAACACAATCACAACTTTCTCCAAGAGAAAAAGCTATTATAACAGTTATTTCGAATAATCCGGGAAGTAAATCAGGCGAAATTGCCGAAAAACTTTCAATTCCAAATCCAACAACAAAACGACTACTTTCTGAACTTGTAGAAAAAGGAGTAATTGAAAAATTTGGTAGTGGAAGGAGTACAAACTATTCGATAAAATAAAAAACGGCATATAACAAGTGGTTTGGTGTCAGGCTTACAGAAGTACGTTTTTGGAGCTTCGTCTCCCGCGCGCGCATTCGCCTCGCTTTGTATGCCAATCCTAGCGGAATTTGGGTTCTATATTACTACAAATCCTAATCGTGTTAATTGTTATATTTATGAAAACTCTAATTTACATACTTATGCTTGTTCTTAGTTCTTGTCATTCGCAAGATAAAAAATCAAATACAGAAATAATTAAATCAATTTCATTTTCAACAGTTGGAGGAGAATTAGGATACAATCGAACTTTTAAAATGACAGCAGATTCTTTATACTTTTATTTTAATCTAGCGGTAGATTCTACTAAAAAAAGAAATGAAAAAAGAGTAAATAATAACTATAAATTAGAAGACATAATACAAGCAGAGCAATTAATAAGTTTTTCAAAGATTATGAATGGGCAAAGTCGTCAACCGATTGACGGTACAGATACGGAAATTAAAATTGAAACAAGCCGAAATACATATTCTGTGATAAATGGAGAAGATAACGAAACATGGGAAGGTATAAAAATGAAAATGCACAAAATACTGGTTAGCGAATTTAAAACAGATTAAAAGTACAACAAAGAGTACACACAACAGTGATTTGCTATCAGGCTTGCATAAATTTGCTTTGATTGATAGGGCTTAGTAAGTTGCTCTCCATTAGCTGATAAAATGCAAAAATCCCACTATCGAAAGATAGTGGGATTTTTTTGTTTTGCTCTCCCTCTTGGACTTGAACCAAGGACCCTCTGATTAACAGTCAGATGCTCTAACCAACTGAGCTAAGGAAGAATATACTTTTGAGGAAATATCTTTTCAGATTTGCTCTTCCTCTTGGACTTGAACCAAGGACCCTCTGATTAACAGTCAGATGCTCTAACCGACTGAGCTAAGGAAGAATTTTTTTAAGAGACATTTTTTTCAAATGCGAATGCAAAGGTAATTGCTTTTTATGAAATATACAATATCTTTGCATAAAAAAATGGATTAATTTTATGAAAAAGATTATTGGCATGGGTAATGCCTTGACAGATATTCTGTTATTGATTGATGATGATTCGGTGCTTACTCAGTTGAATCTTCCGAAGGGTAGTATGCAGTTGGTAGATAAAGAAAAATCGGCTGAAATTTATGAGTTTGTGAGTCGTTTCGGAAGTAAAATGGTTGCCGGAGGTTCGGCTTCGAATACTATGAGAGGAATTGCCCGTTTGGGAGTTGAATCCGGATTTGTAGGGAAAATAGGGAAGGATGAAATTGGAGAATTCTACAAAAAGGATATGCTGCAAAATGGAGTTTATCCTCGTTTGTTGGAAACAGAAACTTTATCAGGACGCTGTGTAGTGCTTGTTTCGCCCGATGGAGAGCGGACTATGTGTACTTATTTAGGCGCAGCATCGGAATTAATTTCCGAAGATCTATCTGCTGATCTATTCAATGGTTACGATATTTTTCATATTGAAGGATATTTGGTGCAAAATAATGAATTGATACGGAAAGCCGTGAAACTGGCGAAAGAAAGCGGTTTGAAAGTTTCCATTGATATGGCGAGCTACAATGTGGTTGAAGGTAATTTGGAGTTTTTAAAGGAAATTGTAAGAGATTACGTAGATATTGTTTTTGCCAACGAGGAAGAAGCGCGGGCATTTACCGGAAAAGAACCTTATGAAGCATTGATTCATATTTCGGATTATGCTGACGTTGCCGTGGTGAAAGTAGGGAAGGAGGGCTCTATGGTAAAATCGGGAAGTGAAGTTGTTCGAGCAACTCCTCGTCTTTCGAATTGTGTGGATACGACCGGAGCAGGCGATTTATACGCCACCGGATTTTTATATGGAATGGCAGGAGGTTTAGCATTGGAAACATGTGCAAAAATAGCCTCTCTTGTGTCGGGACATGTGGTTGAAGTAGTTGGAACGAAGTTGTCCGACGAAACATGGGAGAAAATAAATGCAGAAATAGCAAAAATGTCTTAATAATCAAATAAAGGTATATAGACTAAGACGGAAGTCCATATAATTAACTTTATGGAGACTTCCGTTTTTATTCTTCTATCATGATATCATATTTATCCAATAGTCCGGGAATGCCCCAAATAGAGAATTTTGCCTTTCGTATTCGATTGTTTTCCGGATCGATGGAATAGTTGAGCGCTGTTCTGAAATCGGCTTTTTCGAGTATAGAATGATCGAAAATAGCTCGTAACAGATCGCAATCACTAAAAGTGGCAGCGCTTAAATTACTCTGTGTGAAATCAACTTCTTGCATCTGACAGTTTTTAAAAATCGTTTTTTCTAACTTGATATTGTAAAAAGATGAATGATTTAATTGACAGCTATCGAAAGAGAAACTCAATCCAAAGCTAGCACAATCGTCGAAACGAAGCCCAATCATTTTGCAATCTTTGAACGAAACATCTCGAAATAAAGTTTTATTTAGTTTTGAGAGGCTTAAATTACAAAAAAGAAATTGGCAATCAATAAATTTGATCTCAGAAAAATCATTTTCGCTAAAATTACAGTTCGTGAAAATACAATTCTCGTAATCACCTTTAGGGAGATTATTACTGCTAAAGTCTTCTTTATCAAAAGTTCGTTCGTAAAAATAATCCGTTTTTATCATTTTTCTTTTTTCCTTATCAAATCCCTTAATGAACCTTCAGCCCAAGCCATTTCGTATTTATTGAAAATAAAAATGTAGCATAATGTTGTTGCCAAGCCGCCTATAATTGCACCGGCAAGCACATCGGAAGCGAAATGCTGCGACAAATAAATACGCGAATATCCAACTAAAGCTGCCATACATAAATAGAGAAATTGCAACATTTTGTTTTTGGTTAAGAATGCAAGGCAAAGGAAAAACGAAAATGCCGCTGTAGTATGTCCCGATGGGAAGCTATGCCATGAATGTATTCGAACACCTTCGACCCGATGCAAAATAACATCAGGAAAATTTTCTTGAAAAAATATTTTAGGGCGTGGTGCATTGTAAATCCATTTTCCGATATGTGTAATTAAGCCTGCAGCTAGACCTGAGACCAAAATAAACAGCGTTATTCTATATTTGTAAAACAAGAGCAATCCGGCAACAATAAAAGGAAGCGAGCCTCCAAAATCAGTATAATATTTGAAAAATACATCGCGAAAAGGCGTGTGGTAGGACGAAAGCCAAAGATGTAAGTCAGCCTTTTTGTTTATGATCAGCAAAGTGGCTAAAGCCGCAATAAAAATAAAATAGGGAATGTAAAATGCCCAAAATCGTTTCATAATTTATTTCTTGTTATCTTGTGAATATCAATTTGTTTTCTGACGATAAATGTGGATTAAACCAATATCCTTCGTCGTTGAAGCCTTGCAGATCTTCTATTTTTTCAATTCTATTTTGTATTACATAACGAGCTAGCAAACCTCGTGCCTTTTTTGTGTAAATAACAATAGTTTTGTAGGTATCGCCCTTACTTTCAAGAAAATCAACATCAATTACTCGAGCAGATAATTTCCTTTTATCGAGCGATTTAAAGTATTCGTTTGATGCCAAATTTAAAATAATATTATCTGTTTTTTTTGCGCTATGAATTATATTTTTTGTTATTTTTTCTTTCCAAAAAGCATAAAGATCGTTTCCCGCTGTTGTTTTTAGCTTTGTGCTCACGTCCACACGATGAGCTTGTATCAGATCTAGAGGACGAAGTACGCCATAAAGCCCCGAAAGAATGCGTAAATGCGACTGAGCATAATCGAAGTCGGCTGAAGAAAAAGTTTTTGCATCGAGCCCGTGGAATACTTCACCGTTGAAAACCAATATCGTTTGTTTGGCATTTGACGCAGTAAAAGGCTGTTGCCAATTGAAAAAACGATCGGCATTCAGCTTGGCTAAATCATAATTAACGCTTAGCAAAGCGGCTAATTCGTCGATGCTCAACTTTTTCAATTCGTTGACTAAATACTGAGCTTCGTCAATAAAGTCCGGCTGCGTATATTCGGAAAGAATATGTTGCGCTTTAAAATTTTGTATTTTGGCAGGTGACAGAAGAATTAGCATAAAGTCAATTTACTATTTTTTAGATGATTATTTCCAGTCTATTTTCATTTGTTCTTGAAAAATATTTGGAAAGGACTGTCTTATGTTTTTCGTCCTCTCAGCATTTCTCTTTTTCCGGGAGGTCCGGGTAATCGTTCCACCTCGAATCCCGCAGCTTTCATGGCACGGCGAACGCTTCCTTTGGCGCAATAAGTTGTGATTACCGCATTGGGATTTGCATGATCAAAAAGCATTTTAAAACTTTTTTCCGTCCACATTTCGGGTTGTTTTTCGGGAGAGAAGGCATCGAAATAGCAAACATCGAAAAAATCGCTACAAACATAATGAGTAAAATCAACTTGTGTTTTTTCAATGTCGAAGCGTGTACTTATTTTTGCTGATTTATTCCATTCGCAATTATGAATATCTTGAAAATAAGTCTTTTTGTCAACATCTAATAGTTGAGGGTAATTCAACTGCGAAATGTTATCAACAGTCACCGGAAAAAGCTCCAGACATTTAAAATGAATCGTTTTTCTTTCTTTTTCAGCTTCTAATAACGTAAGAAAAGCATTCAAACCCGTACCGAATCCAATTTCCAAAACGCTGAGTTCTTTTTTTGAAGATTGTTTCAGTCCGGCTTCGATAAAAATATGCCGCGACTCCTGTATTGCCCCGTGTGTTGAATGATAACATTCATCAATTTCGGGGACAAAAAGTGTGTGCGAACCGTCTTCCGTTATTTTAATTTCTGTTTGCATACTTCAAGATGGACA
>DAIOHI010000168.1:0-6058 GCA_036744815.1 Paludibacteraceae bacterium | reverse complement strand
ATGAACTTTTATAACGATAATCCCGCATTAAAATTTCAGCTTTCGCATCCGTTGATGCAGAAAATAGTTGCCCTCAAGGAGCGCAATTTTGCTGATAAAGATAAATACGAATATGCATCGCGCGACTTTGAAGACGCGATTGATAATTACGAGCGTGTTCTCGAAATTGTAGGCGAAATTTGTGCCGAAATCATCGCTCCTAATGCCGAGAGTGTTGACAAAGAAGGACCGCAGGTGGTTGACAACCGTGTTGTTTACGCTCGCGGAACACAAGAAAACCACGATGCTTTGAAAAGAGCCGGACTTTACGGAATGGCATTGCCTCGTCAGTATGGCGGTTTGAATTTCTCGATGGTGCCTTACGTGATGGCTGCCGAATTGGTGTCGCGTGCCGATGCAGGATTCGCTAACATCTGGGGTTTGCAGGATTGCGCCGAAACCATCGCCGAATTCGCATCCGAAGATATTAAAGAAGAATTTCTTCCACGTGTAACTCAAGGACAAACTTGTTCGATGGACTTGACCGAACCTGATGCAGGTTCCGACTTACAGGCGGTTCAATTGAAAGCAACATACAACGAAAAAGACGGCGTTTGGTACTTGAACGGAGTAAAACGTTTTATTACCAATGGCGACGCGCACATTAAATTGGTATTGGCGCGTTCGGAAGACGGAACAAACGACGGTCGCGGACTTTCCTACTTTGTTGCCGATAACAAGCACGACCATACGGTAAAAGTACGCCGTATTGAAAATAAACTCGGGATCAAAGGATCGCCCACTTGCGAATTGGTATTTACCAACACGCCTGCTAAATTGGTGGGAACTCGCCGTATGGGATTGATTAAATACGTGATGTCGCTGATGAATGGTGCTCGTTTGGGCGTTGGGGCGCAATCGGTAGGACTTTCCGCCGCAGCTTACAGCGAAGCTTTAGCTTATGCTAATGACCGCCGTCAGTTTGGCAAGGCAATTATCGATTTCCCTGCTGTGTACGAAATGGTATCCGTTATAAAAGCGAAATTGGATGCATCGCGCGCTTTGTTGTACGAAACAACTCGCTTTGTGGATGTGTACAAAGCTTATGAGGCAATTGAAGCCGATCGCAAATTGGAAGCCGACGAAAAAGCGGATTACAAAGAATTCCAAAGATATGCCGACGCTTTCACTCCGATGCTGAAAATGTTTGCCAGCGAATATGCCAATCAAAACGCTTACGACTGTATTCAGGTACACGGTGGCTCGGGGTTTATGAAGGATTACGCTTGCGAACGCCTTTACCGCGATGCACGTATCCTGACTATTTACGAAGGAACTTCGCAATTACAAGTTGTTGCTGCGATACGCCACGTAACCACCGGAACTTATCTGAAAAAAATCCGCGAATACGAAGCGATGTCTATCAATCCTGAGTTTCATTCTTTCCGCGAGCGCTTGATTGCTCTTACGGCTTTATACGAAAAAGCGGTTGAGAAAGTAGTAGATGCAAAGAATAACGAGTATTTAGATTTTGTTGCACGTCGCTTGGTTGAAATGGCAGGACATATTTTGATGAGCTATCTGCTTATTATCGACGCTTCGCGTAATGATATATTCCGCAAATCGGCTGAAATATACATGAATTACGGAGAAGCGGAAGTACGTAAACATGCTCAATTCATCGGTTATTTCAAAATGGAGGATGTTGATCTGTATAAGTTTTAAATAAATTTATCTTAGATAAAATAAAGCCGGACTTCTTAAATGAAGTCCGGCTTTATTTATTTTTATTTGGCACGAATATTGTCTTTATTCAGAAAAATATTATTCTGTTTACGAAATTTTCATCTTTTTTTAGATAAATATTAAGTGAAATATAAATTAAATATCTAAATTTAGGAATAAATGGTTTTTTCTGCTTTTGACTTTACTTTATTTAGAAAAATGCTAAGTTTATTACTTGGAGCATCTCTAAATAAAAAAATAGAAAAAATAAACTGTTCAATACTAATATAGATTAAGAGGTGTATTAAATATATTACTTAATAAGCATCTAATTTTAGATAAATATAAATCATAATTATCTGTTAGTTTACATTGTTTTAAATTCCTAAATCAAAATGCCATGGATAATAAAAAATTTTCAGCTATTTATAGTAATTGGCTTGATGTAAAAGAAGTATTCGCATTAAGTAAATCAACTATTGATTTAACGAAAGCTTTTGGTGGAAAGCTTGGTGTGATTTCTCAAGCTGCTTTTACAACTCTCTGTAACCAAACGGAGGCGCTCGGTATTAGTCTGAATAGAAATCAAAAATCGGCGTTTACCGACGAAATAAAAAATTTCGATATTGCCCGCGATAGCGATATTATTTCTATACTTGGGATAATAAGAAGCTATCTTAAAAGCAATAATCCGGCAAAACGTGAAGCAGCACTTGCTCTGCAGCAATTTATTATGCCCTATAAAAGGGTTAATCGTTTGCCGATGGATGTGCAGTCGGGCGTTGTTCATGAGTTAATAAGGAAGAGCAAGGCATCCGATGATATATTATTTGCAGCTCTAAATATCGGTCTGGGTGATTTTTTTACATCTCTCGAAACAAATAATAAGGAATTTGACAGGCTCTACAATGAGCGTACCATCGAGAGAGCATCAAGAGGAGCGTCGGCGTCGAGCATAAAACCTAAATGTGTTTCGGCTTACGTGCAATTTTGTACAGCGATAGAACAGGAAATTGTTTTTGCGCCAAACAACCAATTGATTATGCTTTTTAGGCAGCTTGACGAATTGCGTAAACAATACCGTACCAGCCAAAGCGGAAATAAAAAATAAGCTTTTCCATTGTTTAAAGATGTGAATAATTAAACCTTTTTTGCTGAGTATTGTTTTAGACATACTTAATAAAAAACAAATTATTTACATATGAAAATAGCAGTAATTGGAGCCACTGGTTTTGTTGGCTCGCAAATAGTGAAAGAATTAGCGTCTCGTAATCATAGTGTGACAGCAATTTCGAGAAAAGTAAGCAATTCGTCCGAAGGACATGTGCACTACATTTCCGCCGATATACTCAATGCCGACGAGCTTGTTGAAGCGTTGAAAGGTCATGATGTGGTGGTAAGCGCATTTAATGCCGGTTGGACGAATCCCAATCTTTATAATGATTTTCTGTCGGGTTCGAAAGCAATTCAAGAAGCGGTAAAGCAGTCAGGAGTGAAACGTTATATCATTATCGGAGGTGCCGGAAGTTTGTATGCCGCTGAGAATCTTCAATTGGTGGATACGGCAGAATTTCCAAAAGAAATATATCCCGGAGCATCGGCAGCAAGAGATTATTTGAATTTCTTGAAAGAAGAAAAAGAGTTAGATTGGGTGTTTTTCAGTCCTGCGATAGAAATGCATCAGGGAATTACCACGGGCAGAACAGGAAAATATCGTTTAGGCAAGGATTATCCCGTTTTTGATGATAATCAACGGAGCGTACTTTCGGTTGAAGATTTAGCCGTAGTTATTGCCGACGAAGTTGAAAAATCTCAACATCATCAAACGCGTTTTACTGCGGCATATTAAAAAGTTAAAATTAGCAGATAAAAGAAGTTTCGGAAGTTAGAAGCAGGATAATTTTCTTGAATCTGTTGAATTATTTTGAAAGCAAATAGAATGAAAATAGAAGTTTGGAGCGATGTGGTTTGCCCTTTTTGCTATATTGGGAAACGTAAATACGAAGCAGCTTTGGAGCAATTTGAGTACAAAGATGAAGTAGAATTAGTTTGGAAAAGCTATCAACTTTCACCCGAGATAAAAACAAATCCTTCAAAGACTGCGATACAATCTTTGGCGGAGGAAAAGGGAATATCCCTTGCGCAAGCCGAAGCCTTGACGCAACAAGTTACTCAACGGGCAAAAGAGGCCGGATTGACTTATCGTTTCGATAAAGCGATTGCGGTAAATACGTTTAATGCACATCGTTTTTCGCATCTTGCCAAGCATCACGGAAAGCAAAACGAAGCCGAAGAAGTTTTGTTTCGTTCCTACTTTAGCGACGGGGAAAACATCGACGATTATTCGACTCTGATTCAATTAGGCAAAGAAATCGGCTTGAATACCGACGAAGTTAAAAGTGTATTGGAAAGCGATAAGTACGCAGATGAGGTGCAGGCTGATATTTACGAAGCTTATCAAGTAGACGTGCAAAGTGTCCCTTTTTTTGTATTTAATAACCGCTACGGAGTATCGGGGGCGCAGGATGTTGATGTCTTTTTGAAAACTCTTGAACGTTCTTTTCGTGAATGGAAACAAGCGAATGAGAAACGTCCTTTGGATGTTATTGATGGTGAAAGTTGTTCGGTTGACGGTAATTGTAAATAAGCCAATATGGAATTAGGTGTTGATAGCTTTTTGTCCGATTCATACGGAATAGGCAATGAGAAAAAAGTGAAGAACGAGGATTTGATGGCTCAATTTCTCGAACGCATTAAACATGCTGACGAATCGGGATTAGATGTTTTTGGTATTGGAGAGCATCATAAAGAAGGTTTTCTTGATTCAGCTCCAACGGAAATTTTGGCGGCAGCTGCAGCTATTACCAAAAATATTCGTTTATCGAGCGCGGTAACCGTATTGAGCGCAGCCGACCCGGTTCGTGTGTTTCAGAGTTTCGCCACAGTTGATTTAATATCGAAAGGCAGAGCCGAAGTTATTGTTGGTCGCGGTTCTTCTGTTGAGGCTTTTCCTTTGTTCGGATATAGTTTGGAGGATTACGACGCGCTTTTTCAGGAAAAATTGGATATGCTTCTGAAAATTCGTGAGAATGAATACATAACTTGGTCGGGGCATTTTCGTCCGGCAATAGAAAATTTGCCTGTTTATCCTCGTCCCGTGCAAAATCCGTTACCTATTTGGCTTGGCGTGGGTGGCACTCCGCATTCTTTCGCACGTGCAGGAAGGTTAGGTCTGCCTTTGGTCGTGGCTATTATTGGTGGCGAAACACATCGCTTCCGTCCCTTAGTTGATTTGTATCGCGAAGCCGGAGATAAAGCCGGTTTCTCACAAGATAAACTGAAAGTCAGTTTGCATTCGATGGGATATTTAGCGCGAACTCGCGAAGATGCGATAAAAGATTATGCTCCCGGGCATATTTATTTTATGAATAAATTAGGGAAGGAGAGGGGATGGGCTCCAATGACTGAAGCTCGTTTCCGAGAGGGATTAACGTCAAAAGGTTCCTTGCTGCTCGGTAGTCCTGAGGAAGTTGCCGAAAAGATAATGCATCACAGCGAAGCTTTGGGAGGTTTATCACGTGTTACTTTTCAGATGGATGCCGGACTTTCGCACGAACAGTTAATGCAATCTATTGACTTGATTGGAACAGAATTATCGCCTTTGTTAAATGAAAATAAAGCCAAATAAAACAAAGTTTATTTGCGTTAATTGTTAAAATAAATAAATCAACGACTAATTAATAAACTTTCTGTATATAAAGATTGTTTTAAATAGAAAAAATAAATATAATAATTTTTTAAAATACAATATTATGCTAAAAGTAGGTATTATCATCGGAAGTACAAGACCGGGAAGAAACGGCGAAGCAGTTGCCAAATGGGTGTATGACATTGCAAAACAACGTAGCGATGCAGAGTTTGAAGTTGTAGATATTAAAGACTATAATCTGCCATTATTGGACGAAGCTGTCCCTGCAGGTTATCAGCAATATTCCCAAGCTCACACCAAAGTATGGTCGGAAAAAATAAAATCTTTTGATGCGTTCATATTTGTAACTGCAGAGTATAATCATGCTCCTACCGGAGCACTTAAAAATGCAATTGATTATTTAGCTGTTGAGTGGAATAATAAATCGGTAGGTTTTGTTGGATATGGTTCTTTAGGAGGTTCACGTGCCGTAGAACAATTGCGTCTTATCGCAGGAGAACTTCAAATGGCTGATGTGCGCGAACAAGTAGCACTATCTTTGTTTACCGATTTTGAAAATTTCAGCGTATTCAAACCTGCTTCTATGCACGAAGGTAAATTAAATGCAGTAATTGATCAAGTTGTGGCTTGGGGTGAAGCGTTGAA
>DAIOHI010000167.1:0-6062 GCA_036744815.1 Paludibacteraceae bacterium | reverse complement strand
TTGAATTGCCAAACAGCATAAAGTGTAGACATATTCGTAAATACAGTCAAAGGAATATCAAAAGAAGTCCAAGAGTTGGCTGCTAATGCCAAAGGATGACCTTGCTCTCCCGAAACTTTGTCTATAGGATAAATATTTACTGTCATTGCCTCAGCACTCCAAACATCAATATGTAGATGCGTCATATCCGAAACCGTTTGCTCAGGAAACTCAGTTCCTTCATAAGTAAGATTAGAATATTCTAGAATATTGTCAGTCCCTATTTGTATGGTAGTTACTGCTGTTGGCTGTCCCCAATCCGGTCGATAATTAACACCTTGTATATTAGTATAAGCATCGCTAAAAACAGACAACACGCTAGCTGCAGCTCGACTTGGAGGTGTTGTAGCAGAAGATGTTGGTTGTGCTTTAACTACAGTAAAAGTCAAAATCCCAATAAGAATACATAATCCCATTTTTTGTACTTTTCTTGTTTTCATAATTATTAAATTTTAAAAGGTGAATAAAATCAGTCGCTTTATGTTATTATAATTAAATTAATAGTGAAAAGAAACAGGCTTCCCACTTTGGCTATCAGAAGACACCCATACTTGGAATTCCCCCGTTTCAGCTTTTTTACGATTATCATTATGCCAAAAAGCCAAGTCCTTCTCTGTTAATGTAAACGAGATTGTTTTTGTTTCACCAGCTTTAATTAATACTTTCTCGAAACCTTTCAACAAACGAACTGGTTGAGCAAGCGAAGCTACTTTGTCGCGGATATAAAGTTGAACAACTTCATCCGCATCGTATTCTCCAGTATTTTTAATGGAACATTCAACCTTTATCTTACTTCCTTTTTCCAATATCGAATCAGATAATTTCACATCAGAATACTCAAATGTGGTGTACGAAAGTCCATAGCCAAATGGAAACAAAGGACTATTTCCCGCATCAAGATGATAGCTCGTAAAACCAATAGACGTTTGTGCCGCTCCTACTGGAATGTCGTCAATTAAATCAATATTAACTCCGGGGCGACCAGTATTTTTATGAGCATAATAAACAGGAATTTGTCCCACCATTCGAGGAATGGTAACCGGCAATTTTCCGGAAGGAACAGCCGCTCCAAAAATCAAATCAGCTAAAGCAGGTCCAGCCATTGTACCACCGTGAAAAGCGTACAATACTGCATCGGCATTATTCACGTCTTGCTCGATGGTCAATGGACGACCGGCCATAACAATTAACACTACAGGTTTTCCTGTTTTTCTCAATGCGCTTAACATCTCGCTTTGAGCTCCGGGCAAGCTTATGTCGGCACGACAACGTGCTTCACCCGAAAGAACAGCTTCTTCTCCTGCAAAAAACAACACTACATCTGATTTTCTAGCTGCGTTAACAGCCTTTTCTATACCTATTTTATTTTTATCTCTACTATAAGTCAAACCTTTTTCGGCTATAATTTCAAATTTATTACTGTAATCGGATTGTATTGCCATCAAAGGAGTTACGCTGTGCTCGGGTTCGGCATCGAAACACCAAGTTCCCAATTGGTCAGCCGGAGAGTCAGAAAGAGGTCCGACAACAGCAATCTTCATTTTGTTTTTTAGAGGAAGAATGTTGTTTTCATTTTTCAGCAAAATAGCGCTTTCGATAGCAGCTTGTTTTGCTTTTTGTAAAGCATCTTCCGAGTAAAACGGCATTTTTTCTGTTATCTCCGTATAAGGATTTTCAAACAATCCCAAGCGAAATTTTAAACGCAAGATGTTACGTACCGCATCATTTATAGTCTTTTCTGAAACTCTTCCTTCTTTTATCAACTCTTCCAAATTATCTATGTAAGCATATCCCATCATATCCATATCAACTCCGGAATTTGCAGATAAATTAGCAGCTTCTTTCAAATCGGCAACCACTCCGTGCGGAATCATTTGCTCAATAGAACCCCAGTCGCTCACCAATACACCATCATACTGCCACTCGTCACGAAGAATAGTTTTATTTAAATAAGCATTTCCCGAAGATGGACTTCCATTTATATCGTTGAAAGAACACATAAATGTAGCTGCTCCTATTTTCACTTGCTCTTCAAAAGGAGGAAGAAACACATCGCGAAGTTGAGTTTCCGGAATCCATGTTGTGTTATAGTCTTTTCCCGATTCAGAAGCTCCATAAGCTGCGAAATGCTTTGCACAAGCCGCCATCGAAGTTGGATCGGACAAGTCATTTCCTTGAAATCCTTGAGTCATCGCCGCACCGATTACTGAGGTTAAATAAGGATCTTCACCGCAAGATTCGGCGATGCGTCCCCAACGCGGGTCGCGTGTAACGTCTATCATTGGAGCGAACGTCCAACGAATACCGCTTGCTGTAGCTTCAATAGCTGCGACTCGAGCTCCTTTCTCTACTATTTGTGGATTCCATGTAGCTGCTTGACCTAAAGGAATTGGAAAAATTGTTTTAAAACCATGAATAACATCGCGGGCAAATATTATAGGAATACCCAAGCGGCTTTCTTCTACAGCAATTTTTTGTAACTCGTTTACCGTTTTAGCATCTATTTCATTTAATATAGAGCCTACATTTCCTGCTTTTATAATTCCTTTCATATCGTCAGACAAATTAGTCCCGGTAAGTTGGTTCATTTGCCCTATTTTTTCTTGAAGAGTCATTTTCGATAACAACTCATCTATTTTTTTTTCTGTTTCATCCTTTGGTTGAACACAAGAAGATAAAAGACCAATGCATATTAATCCGCCTAGTAATATTTTTTTCATTTGGTTTCGCATAGCATGTTTTATTAATAAAATCTGTAAGTGTAATTTGAACAATGCAAATATAAAATCTATTTTAAAATAAAGAGGAGTTTATTGCTTCACAAAAACTCAACAATAACACTTTTTACACTCAACATTACCACTACACATACACATATATATATCTAATTTATATCGCTTTATATTTTTTTATGTTGTATAACATATTTCAACCGTATATTCACACATAAAAAAAGATTAAAATTGTATCATAAATTAAAATAAGATCCTTTTTTACTAAAAAACAGGATCTACAGATTCGAACAATAAAAAATTATAGATATGATAAAGAAATTGACTCTTCTTATTCTATTGTTAATTATATGTATAAGTGATTCTTTTGCAATACATCCTATCGTACGGAATTTTAATACTAGGACAATGAAAGCCGGAACTCAAAACTGGGATATTGTTCAATACAAAAATGATTGGATGTATTTTGCAAACAACGAAGGGTTGTTAGAGTTCGATGGTAATAGGTGGACTGTGTTTCCCATACAAAACCATACCAACGTCAGGAGTCTATTTTACGATAAAGAATCTGATCGGATTTTTGCAGGAGCTTTCAATGAAATTGGTTATTATCAACGGAATGAAAAAGGAATTTTAATTTATAATTCATTGGTAAGTAGTATTAATAAAGCAGAAAGAAATTTTAATGAAATATGGACTATTTGCAAAAAAGAGGACTCGTTTATTTTTCAAGGGAGCAATGAAGTGTTTTTATACAAACAAAACTCAATAAAGAGATATGACTTTTCAAACAGAATAAATGCTTCCGGAGTTGTGAATGAAATGTATTTACTTTCAATAGAGAAAGAAGGTGTGTTGATGCAAAACGGAGACGTTTTTATTCAATTACCTAATTCGGAGCAGCTTAAAGATGTGAAAATATGTGCAATTTTACCTTTTGGAGAAAAAGACATTTTGTTTGTAAGCGATTTTAATGGTTTGTATATTTTTAATGGAGAAAGAACGAGTAAATATGCAACTGATTTAGACGATTTCTTTTTCGAAAATCAAGTATTTTGTGCTGATATTAAAGAAAACAAATTAGCGATAGGCACTGTCAGAAACGGAGTTGTAGTAAAAAATTTTGATAATAATTCAACTGTTTTTTCGAATACAGGCAGAGGACTTCAAAACAATACGGTACTAAGCGTAAAATTCGACCACCAAAACAATATATGGCTTGGACTGGATAAAGGTATTGATTATGTTCAAATAAACTCTCCTATATACAATTTGTTTGGAAACAGTCAGCAATATGGCTCAGGATACGCTTCTCTTGTAAAAAAAAACTTACTATATCTAGGAAGTAACCAAGGTTTATATACAACTGATTTCCCGTTAAAAAACACACCTAATCCTATACCGATTAATCTAATACCTAGAATGCAAGGACAAGTATGGAGTATAAGAGAGATTGATAATCAAATTTTTTGTGGAACAGATCATGGAACTTTTATTATAGAGAATAAAACTGCACACAAAATTGAAGGAGTACCAGGAACATGGGATTTTCGCCAATTAAAACAACATCCAGACTATATACTAGGATCCTGCTACAGAGGATTTTTCCTTTTGAAAAAGCAACAAGGGAAATGGAAGTTTTCTCATTTCATCAAAGGCTTTTCCGATAGCGGAGCTATATTTCAAGAAGATAACAATGGGAATATTTGGTTCTCTCATTGGATAAAAGGTATCTCAAAACTCACATTTACCGATCAAATGCGCTCTGTCTATGTAGAGCCATTTGATACGACAAAAGGCTTTTATACAAATCGAAATAACCTCTTGTTCAAAATAGATAATCGCATTATATTTCCGAGTGATGGAGGACTTTTTGAATATAACTCAAAAGAAAACAACATTAAACATGCAACTGATTTAGAAAAATATTTTGGAATATATCCAACAGCAATTGCCTTACATCAAACAGACAACACTAGTGTTTGGGTAATAACTCCTCATTCTGTTGAGTTGGCAAGCAAGAAAAGTGATGGTAGTTTTCAATTGGATAAAACATCCTTTGCAAGTTTAAAAAACATGCTTATACCTGGATTTGAACAATTCAACGCAATAGGAAACAACAACCTTATTATCAACACAGAAGACGGATTCTCTATTATAGATCTAACAAAAAGAACTAATATAGAAAAAGAACTAAAAGTTAGTATAAGAGATGTGTATTTAACCGGCAAACAAGATTCATTGGTCGGAGGCTTTATTGTTAAGCAAAATGAAATTCCCGAATTTTCCTTTAAAAACAATTCAATTCGTTTTGAATATATAGCTCCTGAGTATCAGAAAGATGTTTCGGTAGAATATAGCTGTTTTTTGGAAAATTACGATGCCAATTGGTCTGTATTTTCTTCTTCCAACATAAAAGAATATACTAAGCTACCCAAAGGGAACTACGTTTTTAGAGTGCGGGCTGAAAGTAATATTAAGCAAGATATCGCAGAAACATCATATCGTTTTAGCATTCTAGCCCCTTGGTATGAGAGCAATTTGGCTCTATTTATATATTTCTGTATTGTTCTATTGTCTTTATACTTGCTTTATATTTTCGTGAAAAACAAATCAGAAGAAGGAGCTCGAGAAATGCAAGTAAAAAAAGAACAGGAAATGCGAGAGCAAGAAAAGCGATTTTTACTTGAGGCGAAAGAAAAAGAAAAAGAAATTATCGAGCTAAAAAACCAACGATTAAAATATGATTTGCGACATAAATCTCAGGAATTAGCAAGCTCAACAATGAATCTTATCCGAAAAAATGAAATATTACTCGAAATAAGTCGTCATTTAGAGAAAATGTCAAAAGAGGTTTCTTCTAATGAGACAGACGTTATTGTTAAAAGCTTGGATAATATGCAAAACGATATCAAAAAAAACATTGAAAGAGATGATAACTGGAAAAAATTTGAGGCAAATTTTGATATAGTTTACGAAAATTATTTGAAACGTTTAGGTGAAATGCATCCGATGTTAACAGTAAACGATAAAAAACTATGTGCTTATTTAAAAATGGGATTAAGTTCTAAAGACATCGCCCCTCTAATGAATATGTCATTCAGAAGTGTAGAAATGAGCCGATATAGATTAAGAAAAAAACTCGATTTAGAACGTGAAGTTAATTTAACGGAATATTTGCAACGACTTTAAGATTCTTCAAGAAGCTATAAAGTAACTAAAGCACAAGTCCAAAGTCTCAAAGAAAAAACTTCGAGTCTTTATAATTTTCTCTGAATTCGCTTGGAGTTA
>DAIOHI010000166.1:0-6067 GCA_036744815.1 Paludibacteraceae bacterium | reverse complement strand
CTAAGGAAGGCTATTCGCTTGTTGTTACACAAAAAAATATAATAATCCGAGCCAATACTCCTGCAGGATTATACTATGGCGCACAAAGTCTTGTACAGCTTTTTCCTGTTGAAATAGAGAAAAAGGATAATCTTAATCCTACTGTGTGGCAAATACCGACGGTAGAAATCACGGATTATCCTCGACTCGAATGGCGCGGCTTGATGTTCGATGTTGTGCGGCATTTTTTTACGGTGGACGAAGTAAAGCGTTTTATCGATCAAATGTCGCGCTACAAATACAATATGCTTCATTGGCATTTGACGGACGATGAAGGATGGCGGATTGAAATTAAATCCTTACCAAAGCTAACCGAAATTGGTGCATGGCGGGTAGATAGAACGGGTAACTTCGGTACTTTCTCCGAACCATTGCCGGAAGAACCCAAAACTTATGGCGGATTTTATACGCAGGAAGAAATTCGCGATATAGTGAAGTATGCGCAGGAACGTTTTGTGCAAATTATGCCCGAAGTGGATGTGCCGGGGCACAGTATGGCTGCCATAGCGGCTTATCCGGAATTGGCAAGTACCGACGATGCAAAAAACTACTTCGTTCGTGCCGGAGAACCGATCATCGACTGGTCGGCTAAGCCACGACACACTGCGATGAAAGATAATAATCTTTCGCCGGCTAAGGAAGTGGTGTACGAATTTATGGACAAAGTGTTGACGGAAGTAGCAGATTTGTTTCCATTCGAATATATACACATGGGCGGCGATGAAGCGACTTATAATTTTTGGGAAGCAAGTGCCGATGTTGCAGAACTGATGAAGCGTGAAAACTTGAAAAACATGGCGGAAGTACAATCCTATTTTGGGCATAGAGTAGAAAAAATAGTTCAATCAAAAGGGAAGAAAATGATGGGCTGGGACGAAATCCTCGAAGGTGGAATTTCGCCTACTACTGCTCTGATGAGCTGGCGGGGAATGGAGCACGGCATCGAAGCATCCAAATCGGGGCATTATGTGGTGATGAGTCCGACGCAGTATGTTTATATCGACTATATGCAAGGCGACCTTGCCACCGAAGCACCTGTGTACAGCTCATTGCGACTAAATCAAACATACAAATTCAATCCGCTTCCCGAAGGAGCAAATGCCGATTTTGTGCTTGGAGGACAGGCTAATCTGTGGACAGAACAGATATATAATTACCGTCAGGTGGAATATATGCTTTGGCCCCGCGGATTTGCCGTAGCAGAATCGCTGTGGTCGCCCGAAAGTAAAAAAGATTGGACGAAATTTGTAAGTAAAACAGAAAATCACTTCAAACGTTATGATTATGCCGAAATAAAATACTCTCCGGCGATATACGATCCGATTGTGAAAGTAAGAAAAGACGCTGAGAATTATTTGGTAGAACTGACTCCCGAAATAGAAGGACTGGATATTTACACCAGTTTTGATAATTCCACACCCGATAATTTTTATCCCAAATACAGCGAAGCACAGATTATTCCGAAAGATGCAAGGTTGATGAGAATTATCACTTATCGCGGCAAAGAAGTAAAAGGACGTTTGATGACAATAAGCGTAGAAGATTTGAAAAAAAGAGCCAAGTAGTAGTCTAATAATAGTTATTCTTAATTTATGCGATATATTTTAGTTTTAATTTTAGCCTGCATATTGCCTTTCTATTCATGCAATAGTAATGGCAAGCAAGATGATAATATTCCTGATGAAAATAAGCCTTATACGCTAGCCTATCTTCCCACTTGGAAAATGCCTTATACGCCCGATTGGGAGAAAATAACGCACTTGTGCATTGCTTTCGGGCTTGTTCAGAGCGATGGCTCGCTCGATTTAACGGAAGTGAATAAATACAGAAGCATTATAAATCTGGCACAAAGTAATCGTGTGAAAGTTTTATTATCTATCGGTGGGGGAGGAACGACTAATTTCTCCGCTGCTATTCTCACTAAAAACAAACGGGATTTTTTGATAGAAAATCTGGAGAAAACGCTAAAAGATTATGGCTTCGATGGGATTGATGTGGATTACGAAGAATGGGAAGGCGGACCGGGAGGATATGGTATTTCGGACAGCGCTAAACGCGAAGCATTAGAGCAATTGTATAAAGAGTTGCGGGCAAAAGTAGGAAAAGAAAAGTTGATTACAGCCGCTGTAAGTGCCGATTGGAACGATGGCAAATGGGGTTTTTATAATTGTTATAATAATACGATGCATCAATATCTCGACTTTGTTAGTTTGATGATTTACGACGAAACAGGTCCTTGGGAAAGTTCGCAAGTAGGGCAGCATGCAAGTTGGGAGTTTTTCGAAAACTCCATCAACTTCTGGTTGAATGAGCGCGAATTGCCGAAAGAAAAATTGCTTGCCGGACTTCCGTTTTATGGATATCGTTTCAAGTCGGAAGATACATCAAAAGATGCCGAAGGTATGTCCTACAAAGATATTTTGATAAACTATCCCGATGTGGATGCTCATCTTAGCGACAATGTCGGATTGTTGTTCTACAACGGTATGTTGACTGTAAAACGTAAAGCCGACTACATAAAAAACAATCAATTAGGAGGTGTTATGTTTTGGGAAATAAGTCAGGATAGCGATGATAAAGATAAAAGTTTATTGGGGCTTATCTATAAATCATTCACAAATAAGGAATAAACTTCTTTACTGATGGAAAACCATGCTGCTATTGCTGAATACCATCAGATAATTAGTCTCTTCTGCTCGGAAGTGTTAATTCTTCCGAGCTTCTTTTAAGCTTCCATGCGGAAAGGTTAATTCTGCTGAGCTTCTTTTAAGCTTTCGCGCGGAGAAGTTAATTCTTCCGAGAAGCTTTTAAGCTTTCGCTCGGATTAGTTAATTCTGCTGAGGAGCTTTTAAGACGTCGCTCGGAAAAGTTAATTCTTCTCGGCTTCTTTAACATTTCCGGGTGGATTGGTTAATTCTTCCGTGGTTTCTTTAACTTCTCAGTGCAGCGCGAAGCATTCAGCCAAGCATGCTTATTCATTTACCTCCGTCAAGAGCTATTTATCCGATGGAGAATCGCGTTTTCTTCGCCGCGGAAAGGATTTAGCTCTTGGAAAAGCCTTTTTACAGAGAGCTTCGAACGAAAAGTAAGAGCATAAAATGAAAGTATTAGCTCGTTTTCATCTATTATAATTGATAATTCTTTTGAAAATGGAAGAACTTGCTTGAAAATTTGTATTTTTGTTTTGCGCAGATCGAATAAATTATTCTTCAACAGAGCAAAACATCGAAAGCAAATTTTAATTATTAAGTGTCTGCAACAAGGAGCAGACGTAAAAACATCTCGTACTATGAATCAAAAAGGTTTGACTATTTTCATTTCATTTTTATTAATTGCTGTTGGCGGAGTTTTTTCTCAAGACATTATTACAACAACGGATTCGCGAAGAATTGAAGCTAAAGTTATCGAAGTGAATATCGACAACATCAAGTACAAACTTACAAGTAATCCGGACGGACCTGTTTATACGATTTCGAAATCCGACGTTATCACAATTCTTTATAGTAATTCTTCGGTGGATGTCTTTAACGAAGAAATCCCGCTTATGCAATCATCAAAAAACACTCCTGCAAACAATAATGACGCTGTTGATTTCTTGCGTTTGAGTGATAATCAGCAAGAGGCTTTTCTCAAAGATGAAGATCCGGCTCTGTATAGAAGGTTTCATACGGCGCAAAAATTAGGAAGAACGGGTAAGAGTTTAGCTCTGGTGGGATGGACTTTTACTGGAGCAGGATTGTTTCTCATGATAAATGGAATAGTATCTAATGAAGAATATATCGCTAATTTGGGAAGCATTTCTTTTACTTTTGGGCAAGCTTTTTTGCTTACAAGTATTCCTCTTCGTGCCGTAGGAGGCGGATTGAAAAAAGGAGTTCAAAATGATTATATGTATAAATATATGGGGCAAAATTCCGATAATGGCTATTTCAAGTTGAATGTTTATGGCGGCGGACTTGGATTCGCCTATGTGTTTTAAATCTTTTTTATAATTAATAATCCAATAATAGCCTTAGATGAAGATAGGGTATTATACGAAATTTAAACCATCCGATTTATGACTGGAAAATATATTAGAATACAGCTATTAGCTATTATCGCCTTACTTTGTGCCGGAAATACATTTTCCGAAAATCTGAAATCGACACTCAAAAATGCGACAGTCTTTTTTCAAGGCGCAGAGTTGACACATACAGCCAGCGGAACGTTGAAAAGTGGCGGAAACGAAATTATAATTGAAGGATTAAGTCCGAAAATCAATATGAATAGTTTAAAAATCAATGCGTCGAATAGCGTGATTATATCGGCATCAGAGTTCTCGACCGACTATTTGACCGAAGCTGTTTCTAAAGACCTACCAAAGAAATTACAAGATTCGATTGATTTGATAGCATCAAAAATAGCGGATGTCAATACGCGGATAAAAATCAATCAATCCGCATTAGAATTGTTGAATAAGGGGATGCAGTCGAATATGTCGTTGAAAGAAACGAGCCTATCGGCAGTGGAACTGACCAATCTGTTGAGTTACTACAAAACACAATCGGAAGTATATGAAAATGCAATTACTGCCGACAGCAAAGCATTAATCAAACTAAATGCTCAACAACATCGTTTGACGCTTCAATTGCAGGAGGAAAAGGGCAGAACGAAAGGTAATTATTCCGGTTTGTTGAAGTTGACGCTTTTAGTTCCAATAGCCGGGCAGGTTACCTTTACCATCACTTACTTTACCCCTTCGGCACAATGGACACCTTATTACGACATCAATATTACATCCGTTGATAAGCCGATTACCTTACACGGGCGTGCTAAAGTGAAACAAACAACAGGCTTTGATTGGACTAAAGTAAATCTAACACTTTCGACCGCTTCGCCAAGTAACAATAAAGAAGCGCCTCTCTTCAGTACTTGGTTTTTGGATTTCCAAAAATATGTAGCTCCTCTCAAACAAAGACTTGCAACGCAGAATACTATCTCTTATGAAAAGGACATGGCTCAAGCTTCATCCGATGATGAATCAGAAAAAATACAGATACGAGGGACAGGCAGCATTAATGCTTCATCTACACCTTTGTATGTTGTTGATGGCATTCCCTTCGATGGCGATGTTTCGGAAATTGATCCCGATATGATTGAATCAATAGAGGTGTTGAAAGATGCTTCTGCAACTGCAATATACGGCTCGCAAGGAGCAAATGGCGTTATTCTGATTACCACAAAAAAAATGCAGGATTATGTGTTGGCGGAAGAGAAAGATCTTAATATGGAATATGTTATTTCCTTGCCCAGCAATATTCCCGGCAACGGCAAAGAGCAAGTGATTGATATTAAAAACTATGAAACAAGCGCGTCGTATAAATATTACGCAGCGCCAAAGCTTGATCCGACCGTGTTTTTGATGGCGGAAATATCCGAATGGGAAAAGCTGAATTTACTTTCCGGATTAGCCAATGTAACCTACGACGGCACTTACGTGGGGCAAACTTATATAAATACAGAATCGACTAATGCTAAACTATCACTCACTTTAGGAACAGATAAGCGAATCAATGTGAAGCGCGAAAAATTGATGGATTACAGTAGTGTCAAAAACTTCGGATCGGAAACACGTGTAACGCTTACCTACCGCATCACGATAAAAAACAATCAGAATAAAACAGTTAAAGTTGTATTGAAGGAGCAATATCCTATCTCATCTCAGAAAACAATTATTGTAGAATTGCCCACCAAAGAAATTACGCCAACGCCGACTGCCAATAATGAGGCGGCAGGAGTATTCACATGGGAGGACGATTTCAATGCCGGCGAAACAAAAATTTATCAGATTTCATACACCGTCAAATACCCGAAAGGAAGTAACATTAATCTATAATTGAGATAAGAATTCTGTTGTTAGAATTGCTTTTGGGGATGAAGTGAGGCTTGATATCAAATAATAGTACTGTTTCTTTTTTGTAGAAGCGGGCAATATCCGCCGAAACCCAGCAAAATACATTGAAATAACAGAGTCGAATCTTGACCATCA
>DAIOHI010000165.1:0-6093 GCA_036744815.1 Paludibacteraceae bacterium | reverse complement strand
AATATTTTCTATCTTTCGATCATTAGTGTAACTAAATATGTATTTCGTATCGTATAAAGATGGATGCAATGACTTTACATTCCACTGAAGCTCCCTCCCATAAGTATCGTACGATACGGTTAATCGTTGCATAACAACCCAGTCTTCACCGCTCCACAAATAAGTTTCTTGCATTATAGGTTTAACTGAAGTATTGTAAGCATATCTTAGTTTCTGTACATTTTCCCAAACATCATCACTTGTAGAACGAAACTGTGTGGTCATAACGATGGTGTCAGCATCCTGTTCATAAAGATACTGATAATAAGTATCTTCCGACCAACCAGATGTATTAGCAACATAGTCAACACCATCAATAACTTTTCCTGTATTATCGTAGCTAAATTCTGTTTTTGTGTCATCAATCCAATTAAATCCATTCCACAAGGAGATTTTTGTTTCACTAGGGTAACCAGAAGTGTTGTACAAGACAGACTGTCTTTCACTATTCTCCCAATCATCTATCGCCCATTGCTGTGCTACAATTTGGACAACTTCCCCGTCCGAATATTCAAATACATTTTTTGCTTTACTACCATCAAAAGCTTCTATCAATATATTGCTTGGTTGATCTGTGAGTGGATATCCATAAACAGTAATATTCGACAAATTACTCATTTGTGTGGCAACATTATTTAAAGAAAATGGATTTGAGAAGGATTTCAATCCTAAGTTATAAAGGAAAAATGCTGGCACTTGAGCATGAATTTGTACCACAAAAATCGAAAACAATATTGGTAGTATTTTTCTCATTGTCTTTATTTTTTTTAAATATTTACAATAATCGGAAAGTAGCCAGTCAAATAATGATTTGTATTAAATTAAAAAAAACTCTTCAAATCCGTCAATTTAATTCGTCCTTCGTAAATAGCTTTTCCCATAATAACGGCGGGAATGCCTGCGTTTTCCAAATCTTCAATATCTTTTATTGAACTCACGCCGCCACTTGCTATTAAATAAATATCGTTTTGAGCACTTACTATCTTTTTATACAGATCGATGGAAGTTCCTTCCAACATTCCGTCTTTGGCGATATCAGTACAAATGACTTTGAAAATCCCCTTTTTCCGATAATTTTGGATAAAGGGGATTAATTCTATTTCTGTTTCTTCCTGCCAACCCGACACAGCTATTTTTTCATCTTTCACATCGGCTCCAAGAATAATTTTTTCGCCACCATAATGTTCAAGCCAAGTCGAAAAAACATCGGGCTGCTTTACAGCGATGCTTCCTCCAGTAATCATTTGCGCACCACATTCGAAAGCAATGCGCAAATCGTCGTCGGACTTCAAACCACCGCCAAAATCGATAATCAAATCGGTATTTATAGCAATACGCTCTAGCACTTTATAATTAACGATATGCTGAGCTTTAGCTCCATCTAAATCAACCAAATGCAAACGGCGAATTCCTGCGTCGGCAAACATTTTGGCAACCTCAAGCGGATTTTCATTGTAAACCGTTTTTTTCTCGTAATCGCCTTGTGACAAACGCACACATTTGCCATTAATAATATCAATAGCAGGAATTATTTCAATCATATTTTTAGTTTTGTTTTCAGAATTTTGAAAAACTACAAACTTTCTCCAAAATCTTCTTTAAATTTAGCGACTAATTTGTGTGCCCAATCATCAATCGGTTCCAAACCGCCCATAAAAAAACGTAATACCGGAGGTTCGTAAACAAAACGAAGTCCGCCTATTATTTCACGATTTTCGTAGAGCCAAAGCATCCGATCTTCCACATATTTTATCTGCGACAGCGTAAATACGCGACGAGGAATCGCTAAACGCAACAATTCCATATCAGCATAAGTCTCGTTTCCATATTCATCGCGCTGATTCGATACCGAACCACGCTCCATGCCACGCACTCCCGAAATCAAATAAAAAGCAGCCGCGAAAGCTCCTGCCGGATATTGAGTCTGAGGAATGTGAGAACAGATAGTCATAGCATCAACATGACAACCCAAAACGCCTGGAGGCGTTACCACCGGAACTCCTTTCGAATCCAAGGCATTGACCAAATATTCAATAAAACTCGGACTTTGCGAAATCATGCTTTCGTCCAAAGTTTCGTATAAACCAACAGCAATCGCTTCAATTTCGCGCACCGACATACCTCCATAAGTCAAAAAGCCTTCGAAAAGAGGCACTAATGGTTCTAATTCTTTAAATATTTTTTCGTCGTTGGTACAAATACCTCCGCCTCGCGACGAACTCAATTTTCGCGCCGAGAAATAAACCAAGTCAGCCAAACCAGTCATTTCGAGAATGATTTCCGCCATCGATTTACTTTTGAATTCTTCTTCACGCTGCTTTACCAACCATGCATTTTCACCCAACAAACTAGCATCGAGCACTAAACGGATTCCGTATTTATCGGCGATTGCACGAACTGCACGCAGATTTTCCACCGAAAAAGGTTGCCCACCAATAAGGTTAGTTGAGGCTTCCATACGGATAAACGGAATGTTCGAAGCTCCATGTTTTTTAATACATGCTTCCAGTTTTTCCAAATGAATATTCCCTTTGAAAGGATGTTGGCTTCGAATAACATAAGCTTCGTCATAAAGCAATTCCTCAATACGTCCGCCGTATTGCGTAATATGCGCCATAGCTGTAGTAAAGTGATAATTCATAGGCACCACACTGCCTTTACGAACAAATGCGTTCGAAATGATATTTTCCGCAGCACGCCCCTGATGTACAGGCAAAAGGTACTTTTTCCCAAGTACATCTTCCACCGCTTTCTGATAGCGAACAAAGCTCTGCGAGCCGGCATAAGCATCGTCTGCAATCATCATGGCTCCCATTTGGCGATCGCTCATGGCGTTAGTTCCGCTGTCAGTCAACATATCGAGAAAAACATCTCTCGTATCGAGTCGAAAGGTATTGAAACCGGCTTCGTTCAGTGCCTCCAACCGACGTTCAATAGGAACCAAATGTAGTTTTTGCACAACACGCACTTTGTGCAATTCAAGTGGAATATCTTCGCCACTATAAAATTTTATACTTTTTGAAGTGTTTGACATGATAAATTTTAATTTAAGTGTTTTGTTTTTGTTAAAAACGATGCAAGGTATAAATAAAACGTGAGTCTGGCAAGGCGACATCAGCAATTTGAAAGCAAACAGAGATAAAACGTAAACAAAAAGTCTTGATCCCGAATAATTATTCGCTTTTTACTCAACAACAGGTTAGTTTTGTTGCTTTTTTAAGAGAATACGAAAAACGGTTCCGACGTTTAATTCCGATTGTTTTACAAAAATTTTTCCGCCGTGATATTCTTCAATAATACGTTTTGCCAACGATAATCCCAAGCCCCAACCTCGACTTTTAGTAGTATATCCAGGCATAAAAATAGTCTTAAAATTACGTCGTTCCAATCCCTTTCCCGTATCTTTAATATCAATATAAACGTCTTTATCGTTTTGACTGATATCGATAGTTATGCTTCCGACACCGTTCATAGCATCAATTGCATTTTTACACAAATTTTCTATAACCCATTCGAAAAGAGGCACATTTAATCGAAGGAACATATCTTGCCCATCTTTAAAAGCGTAAGACATGGACACTTGTTGCGACGAACGCTTCGACATATATTGAAGCGCATTGCTTAAGGTATCGTTCAAACTTACGGGCGATAAATCGGGTGTTGAGCCAATTTTGGAAAAACGCTCGGCAATAACCCGTAAACGATTGACATCTTTCATCATCTCATCAATCAATTTGTCCTCCGGATGATGCAGTTTCAGCAAATCGACCCAAGCTAAAAGTGAGGAAATAGGAGTTCCCAATTGATGAGCCGTTTCTTTGGAAAGACCTACCCAAACTTGATTTTGTTCCGCTTTCTTGGAACTTGTAAAAGCAAAAAACGCGATCAGAAAAAACACAAAAATAACGCCCAATTGCCAATAAGGAAAGTAGTACAATTGACGAAGCAGTACCGAATCGTCATAATAAAGATATTGATGTGTGTCGTCCAATTCGATAACAATAGCTTCACGCTTATCTTTCAAACGCTGAATTTCCTTTTTATAAAATTCATCGATATTCGCTTTTGGCTCTTTAAAATTTCGGGAAGAAAGCAAATTGTCATTTTCATCGACAATAACAACCGGAATGGTCGTGTTTCCTTCAATCACTTTAAAAATAAAATCAACATCAGTTCCTTCGTCAGCCAAAACAAGTTGACGATTAGCTTCTGCCCATATTTCGATTTTTTTCTTTTCTTCAATCGCCAAAAATTTCGCTAATCGGTTCGAAAAAAACATGGAAACAACTACAATTATCAAAGCTACCACTATAAAAATTGGTCTCAAATAACGTGAAAAAAGGTAGAACTTTTTTTTATAACCCATCGCCTAGTTCTTTGTTAACTATCTTGTTTTTTGTGAAGTTCACAAAATTATTTTATTTTTTTCAGATGAACAAGAATAAACCACCTTTCAATTCAGCTTATTATGCTCATCAATAAAAACAATCATTAGTATAAAACAGAGCGATTAGATTTTTATTACTTTTTCATTAAAATTAATTCTTGATAAGAATATACATTTGTACTTGAAGTTGTTTTTTTAGAAGAAATCAAGAGTAAAAAACACACAGTAAGGAAAGAACATAAGCTTTTCTTGAAATGAGTTTACAGATCGTACTCAACACTCTTTAAAAACTTAGTTATTATAGCAAAACACACTATAATAATAGTGAAATAATGATTCTAATTTATTTTCAGAGTAATACATATAAACATCACAGCAATAAAAAAATGATATAAATATTAAGATAATTGATTATTTTCGTATTATTTTAAACCTTCTATTTTCTTGTCCTTTTTGGCATTAATTTGATATATTTTAGAATCTTATTTGTGTATTTTCCATGTTTTTTGAATACTAAGGTTCGTCAATAAATTCTTTCGGTTAATCACATCAAGATATAATCTGATTGTGACGAAAAGAACAATGTATTAAACTATTACCAACAAACCCTTCTCTAAAACAATAATTATAGATTACTATCCATTATAAAATTAACAATAGAAATATATTTTGAAAACAAACTGGGAGATATGAATTTATTCTGTTCTCTTCGCTTCCCATACCAACGTAGCCAGCAGAAACGAAATTACAGAAGCTGCAATCCAGAACATCCCCACTCTGCTAAAATCGTATTGAAACTGTTCCACTCCTTCTATCACTCCCGTAAGTATCTTATTTTTCTCAATCAAGGTTCCGCTGACGATGTCCTGCAGACCCGCACCGATATAGCTGGCAATCCCCACAATTCCTAAGGCAGCTCCGCTCGCATTGCGAGGCACAATATCCACTGCCATCAACCCTCCGAGAAAACAGATTAGCACTCCGATAGCGATGCCAAACAGCACCATACTTAATCCATTTATCCAAACATTATTGCCTGAATAAAGAAACAAACATAAGGACACAGCATTCAGTATTCCGAATATTAATGCCGGCATATTGCGTTTACCTTTGAAAAGTTTGTCGGAGAACCAACCGGAAAGTATTGTCCCAAAGACACCCAGTAAAGCATTAATGGAGATTATTTGCGTGGCAAGTTCCAAGGAATATCCTTTTTGCTCCTGCAAGAAAAGCACACCCCATCCATTAATTGCATAACGGCTTACATACATGAAGGCACTTGAAAGAGCCAAAATCCACACATAAGGGTTTTTGAGTACTTCTTTTTGAGTAACAGTAGTATCTTTCTTAGCTGTTTGTTTTTCACGGGCAAGTGTTTCAATGGCAGGAAGCCCTTTGCTCTCAGGAGAATCATGCATGAGAAATAGAATAATCAACACCCCTACAAATCCGGCTATTGATGCTCCTACAAATCCCCATTCCCAACCCGCCAGTCCGACCAAAAGCCCGACAAAAACAAAAGAAAGAAATTCGCCTATATTATGGCTTGCACTGAAAAAGCCATAAAAAGTTCCTCGTTCCTTCAGTGGGAACCAACGTGAAAGCGACACGATACTCGGTCCCGATCCCATAGACTGGCTCCATCCGTTTATACCCCAAAGAATAGC
>DAIOHI010000164.1:0-6099 GCA_036744815.1 Paludibacteraceae bacterium | reverse complement strand
ACAAAGATTCGACACTAAGAGCCGAGCCTGTTTTGTCGTAAAACATCAAAAAAGCACCATAATATGCCCCGATTGCAATAAATACGCTCCATGCAATCTGGATATAATACATGATTTTCATCAAATTATTCTTCATCTTTTATGACCTTTATTTCACTTCAATTCCAATCCTATCGTTCTTCCTTTTACCGCCACAACGCCCGGCGACATGCTTTGAGCAATCACTCTGCCACGTCCGGAAACATTCACCCGCAATCCGCTTTTTTCCAATAAAAAAACAGCATCCTTCGCTCCCATCCCAACCACATCGGGAACGAGCCCCGAAATTTGCTGCATCGGTTTTACCGAAATTCTATCGCTATGGGTTGATGCCGTAATCCAATCGGCTGATTCTCCTGTTATTTTCAAATCCAAATTCGACATGGCGCGCTCTATCGATTTGTAATATCCTTTTTTTACATGAGGCAACTCTACAATGCTATCGTGAAATGCCGTTTTGAACTCTTCAGGCTTTACTTTCGACTTCAATGCAAATACGTTTTCTGCAATATTTTTAAACACCGAACCCGCCATCAATCCTCCCGAAGGATAGCCTTGAGTTTCTTTCATCACGACAATACAAGTATATTTCGGCTTTTCGGCTGGGAAATATCCACAGAAAGCAACCAAGTGACGGCTTCGATCGTAGCCCGAAGAACCTGCTGAAATTTGTGCTGTCCCGGTTTTTCCCGCTATGCGGAAATAAGGCGATCGAACATTTTTTGCCGTTCCCATTTTTCCTTCTACAACTCCAAGAAGTGCTTCCTGAATTTCCCTTAAAGTGGATGAACTACAAATAGAACGATTGATCGTTTCCGTTTTAAAACCCTTAACCTCACGTCCATTATCGTATATTGACTTAACAAAAAAAGGACGAATCATTTTACCATCATTGGCGATAGCATTATAATAGGCGAGTGTATAAATTGGCGGAATCTGAACTTCGTAACCTATCGACATCCAAGGCAAAGTAGTCAGCGACCAATACGAATTTTTATCTTTCGGATGGCGAATTCGAGGAGCCGCTGCTCCCGGAATTTCAAAATTCATCGCTTCATTCAATTTCATTGAGTAAAGCTTATCCACAAAATCCGAGGGATTATCGCCGTAAGCTTGTACAATAGCGCGCGAAACTCCGATATTCGACGAACAATGAATGGCTTCCGCAATTGATATGCGATGAAAACCACTTACGCCTTTTCCTTTGTAATTATGATCGCGCATATCGCGATTGGCATAGCGGTAAATCCCATCTCTCGTATCAATGGTATCGCTCAATTTTATCTTTCCGTCGTCCAAGGCTGCCATAATGGACATCGTTTTAAAGGTCGAACCGGGATCCAATAAATCGGAAACCGCGCCATTTTGATTTTCAGAATAACTTCCGTCAGCATTTCGTTGCAAATTCACAATAGCCTTCACTTCACCCGATTCCACTTCCATCAATATGGCATATCCGGCTTTCGCATGGTAAGTTTGAACTCCTTGCAATAATGCATTTTCAGAAATATCTTGAATATCAATATCAATTGTCGTTACAACATCCATTCCCGGAGTTGGCTCTACCTGAACCGTTTCGAGCCATGTATTCGCCACTTTCTGACGTGTAGCAGCACCCGGTTTTCCTTTCAACGAAGTATCAAAATATAATTCCAGTCCGTTTTTTCCACCTTTTTCGCCGTCACCATACACATCGCCAATAGTACGCGATGCTAAAGATGCAAAAGGTTTCACGCGCTGAACATATTCTTTGGTAATTAATCCGCTTTTATTGCGTCCCAAGCGGAACAAGGGAAAATCACGAAGTTCCTTTAACTGAGCATAAGAAATTCGTTTGGGATAGAGTAGAAATTCTCCGTCGCCACGACGATAAGCGTTCGTAATAACTCGTTTGTATTCCGCCGCCGGACGATCTTTAAAAAAGCGTGATAAACAAAATGAAACTGAATCTATGTTCTCTTTGAACAACCAGCCTTTATCCTTTCTCCCTCTGGCATCCTCATGCAAAGCAGGCACACGCGTATCCATATAAATATAATAGGAAGGAATAGAACTCGCCATCAAACGACCATCGCAAGCATAAATATTCCCACGGCTGGCTTTCACTTCAATGTTCGATTTCTTGCTTCGAGCCTCAAGTTTCAACAGCTCTTCCCGCTCTACCGTTTGTATTACTACAATTTTATAGATAACGGCAATAAAGGCGAGAAATATCATAAAATAGATAATTCCAAATCTAAAAACAATATTTTTGCGTTTATCCGCCATATTAAACCTTCAAAAAAAATAAGACTGTAAGATTTTCCCTTATCTCATTCGCACCATTTGATGGCACAAACTATTCTACGACAACCGGAGGGTTTTTATTTTCCTTTAAAGGAATTCCCTTTTCGTTGATTACCTTTTGCACATAAGATTGACGACTGATTTTCATCAATTCTGCCGAAATTGTCAGTGATTCGTATTTCACATCCCGAATCTGCTTTTCCAATTGAATTTCTCTTGCCAATTGTTTCTCGCAATAAAAGCGATTGTCGATATAAAAAAATGCCAATAAAGCAATCAAAGCAACCAAACCGTATTGCTTCCAAACCATTTTTTTAGTCAGAATACGTCCGGTCAGAATATCTCGAATGCTGCTCGCCTTCAATTCCGAAAAGTCTTCGCTCCCTTTTATTGCGTCTATTGTTCTGCTAAACCACGACATATTTTCTATTATTTCAAGATTTCAATTCGGCTATTCGCAATTTTGCACTTCTTGCGCGCGGATTGCGCTCCACTTCCTCATCAGTCGGTACAATCACCCTATTATTAATTGCCTGCAAGGGCGAAAGAACATTTCCATAAAAATCTTTTTCTATCTTCCCCTCAATATTTCCACTTCGAATAAAATTTTTCACCATCCGATCTTCCAGCGAATGATAAGTAATTACGACCAAGTGTCCTTCTGGATTCAAAACATCCACCGACTGCGCCAACAAGCTTTTCAACACCTCCATCTCACGATTAACCTCAATGCGCAACGCCTGAAAAACACGCGCCATATCTTTCTTTTCCTTCTCCCTTCCAAAAAAGGGCTTCAAAACCTCAACAAAAGGAAATATCTGAGAAAAAAGTTCTTTTTCGCGAGCTCTTACAATCGTGCGGGCAATTTGTCGAGCATTACGTAATTCGCCATACAAATAAAAAACATCCGCCAATTGCTCCTCAGAATAAGTATTCAATAATTTCGCAGCACTTAACGACGACTTTTTATTCATCCGCATATCCAAGTCTCCATCAAAACGAAAAGAGAAACCGCGCTCAGCTTCATCGAAATGATGAGACGAAACACCCAAGTCAGCTAAAATACCATCCACTTTTTCCACCGAATGATATCGAAGAAAGTTTTTCAAATAACGAAAATTACTTTTCACAAAAACAAAACGATCATCATTCAATGAATTTCGAACCGCATCTTCATCCTGATCAAAAGCGATCAATTTTCCTCCTTTACCCAAGCGAGCCAAAATTTCGCGCGAATGCCCTCCTCCTCCGAAAGTCACATCCACATAAACGCCGTCAGGTTTAATTGCTAAACCTTCAACGCTTTCGCTCAACAATGCCGGGATATGATACATTTCAATTCTTTTTTTAATTCACAAAAAAAACAAAACTCGCCAAGAAAAATTATTCTTTTCTTTTCATTTTCTCTTTTAAAAGAGCGGCAAAATCAGCCTGAGGCATCTTCATTTCTTCGTATCGCGCCTTACCCCACAGAGCAAAACGATCGATCATTCCCAGGAAAAGCACTTCATTATTCTCAACTTTCATTGCCTGCAAATGTCTTTTCGATATCAACACGCGCCCTTGCGAATCGATATCCAGACTTTCCGCATCAGACACAAACTGCATCAACAAAAACTGATCTTCCGGATTCCATTCATCTAAACGCGATTTAAAATCCGCCAACTTAGCATTCCACACAGATTCAGGATAAAAAACGACACAATCATTTTCCACATCCCGCTGCATAACGACCCGCTCCTTCTCCTCAAGAGGAAGCAATCGACGATAAACCGAAGGAAGAAAAACCCTTCCCTTAGCATCCGTTTTCGCCTCGTATTTTCCGATAAATGTAGACATATTAATTAGAGCCAATTTTTCAATCGTAAAAATAGAAAATAATTTTCAAAATCCCCACTTTTCCCCACAAAAAGTTATCAACATCATTATCAACAAGAAATAACATAATTTTCAACTACTTATAAACAGTTGCTTTTTAAGCACAAATTTAAAAACATAACTAATAAACAAATACTTAAATATAATTATAAGAAAAACACATTAAAGTGGGGGAATACTTCACTTTAAATCCAATCAGATTGAAGATGTGCAAATCTCAGAAGAAAATCAAAAAACCGAAACAGAAATAAAAGAAACAGAAAAACATCCATCCCAATAAACTATTAATCAATCAAATATGTTTTTATTATGATATTAATAGAGAAAAGACGCTCTTTTTATGCACACATTTCGTATTTTTGTGCCGAATTATGGATTCATAAAATCAATTGATCTAAAAAAAACAACATGGGTAATAATTTATTGAAAGGTAAAAGAGGAATTATTTTTGGCGCTTTGAACGATATGTCCATCGCCTGGAAAGTAGCAGAACGGGTTGTGGAAGAAGGCGCGATAATAACGCTGACAAACACACCAATGGCTGTACGCATGGGTACAACAAGCGAACTTGCCGAAAAACTAAATGTAAAACTTATTCCGGCTGACGCAACAAGCGTTGAAGATTTAGAGCAACTTTTTACTCAATCGCAAGAAGCTTTAGGTGGAAAAATCGACTTCGTTCTGCATTCGATCGGAATGTCGCCAAACGTAAGAAAAAAACGCACTTACGACGATTTGGATTACAATATGCTAAACACGACCTTGGATGTTTCAGCCATTTCTTTTCATAAAATGCTGCAAGTAGCAAAAAAAATGGATGCCATCAGCGAGTGGGGATCGGTGCTAACCTTGACTTATATGGCAGCTCAACGCACTATGTTCGGATACAACGACATGGCTGACGCGAAAGCGATGCTCGAATCAATTGTACGCAGTTTTGGATATATTTACGGACGCGAAAAAAACGTTCGCGTGAACAGTATTTCTCAATCACCAACTATGACAACAGCCGGAAGCGGAGTAAAAGGCATCGACAAGCTGCTTGATTTCGCCGAACGTATGTCGCCACTTGGAAATGCGAGTGCCGACGATTGCGCTGATTATTGCGTTGTGATGTTTAGCGATTTGACGAAAAAAGTTACCATGCAAAACCTCTATCACGATGGCGGATTTTCGAGTATGGGAATGAGCCTTCGCGCCATGCATCAATACGAAAAAGGTTTCGATGAATATATGGACGAAAGCGGAAAAATTATTTACGGATAAAATCCAAAAAAACAATATTCCTAAAAATAATAAAGCGAGAAGTTTTCATACTTCTCGCTTTATTATTTTCCTTCCGACTTTGCAAAACCCGAAATTACGCTTATTTTTGTTTTTCGAAAACAATTTATCAATTCAAAGATTTTTCTTTTTAACTTTAAAAAACATGAAACGAGCAATGTTCCTTTTTGCGGTTGCCGCTATTTTTTTATCGTCGTGCAACAAAAATCAAACTTTTTCCGTAGAAGGAACTGTCGATAATGCCGAAGGCAAAACACTTTATCTGGATCATAGCGGATTACTGAAAACAGTTGCTATCGATTCGGTAAAAATTCGTAAAGACGGAAATTTTCATTTCAAAAACAGCACACCAGAATATCCGGACTTTTATAGTCTTCGAATAGACAATAAAGTCATTACATTCGCAATAGACTCAACAGAAACAATAAAAATTGAAGCCGATCTCAACGATTTTTCTATTGGCTACACTATTGCAGGATCTGAATCATCTGCCCGAATACAAGATTTGAGAAAATCTGTTTTCGAAATCCAACGTAAAATCAACACATTAAAACCGGAAATGGCGGCTTCGGAATTAAGACTCAAATCGGCAGAAATAGAACAAGACATCGA